>CALXAZ010000060.1 GCA_944386395.1 uncultured Clostridia bacterium | reverse complement strand
AACGGGATAAAACCATCCTGTAGTGGAAAATGTGCTGGAAACGATCGAATAAAGAAGGCTGTTGGAGGGCTTTTCATCTGCGTTTTCAAAGAAGGTTTCGGTATATCCGCTTTCTTTGGAGGCGAGAGAAATGAGCTCCTTATCGTAATATTTAAACCCAAGCTCATCGGCAAGCTTTTTTGCGACCTCTGTACCGCCGCTCCCATATTGTCTGTTAAGAGTGATAATTGTATTTGAAGCCATAAAGATCCACCTTCCTCAGCATTTATGTAAATTTGGAAGAATTTACATTCTCCTATTTATATTATACAACAATAGCAGCACTTAAGCAAGTGTATATTGTATAAACAATATATTTGATATGAAAAGCGGCTTTCCGGGAAATAACTTGTAATTTTAAAGAAAAATGTTATACTGTATAATAGCAGCATAAAAGGAGAAGATATATTGGATTTTCTTTCTAATTTATTTGGAGGAATAAATTTTTATTTTATTCCGGCAGCGCTTATATGTATAACAGTTCATGAGTGTGCCCATGGTCTTGTGGCATATAAGCTGGGCGACCCTACAGCAAAGATGTCTGGAAGGCTCAGCCTGAATCCTGTGCGGCATATAGACGTTATAGGTCTTATAATGCTCATTTTGCTGGGGTTTGGGTGGGCTAAACCGGTACCAGTGGATATGAGATATTTCAGTAATCCTAAAAAGGGGATGGCAATTACAGCGCTTGCCGGACCTGTTTCTAATTTTTTGTTGGCATTTTTGGCTCTTTTTCTGATGGAGGGAATATTCTCCTTTGCACTTTTTAATGAAGCTACTGTTGTTATTTACCGGCTTTTGCTATATACAGCTGTAGTGAGCATAGGACTCGGTTTTTTTAATCTTATACCTATCTCTCCATTGGATGGTTCAAAAATGCTGCTTGCCCTTTTTCCGGATAGGATTTATTATAACGTGCTTAGATTTGAAAAATATGGGATGCTATTGCTTGTGCTGATATTGTATAGTGGGGTGCTGGATACGGCTCTTGTCGGAGCAAGGGCTACTATCCTTGAATGGATATGGAGTGCTGCTGCCGCTCCGTTCGAACTGATTTCGGAGCTTATCTAAATATGCAAAGGGAATGGTAATATGGAGGCTCCTACATTTCATCTTGAAAGGGTAATAAAAAATAGGGAAGAGTATGACGATTTTGAGGGTCCGCTCGATCTGATATTGCATCTGCTTTCCAAAAACAAAATATCGATAAGAGACATACAAATTTCACTTATACTTGATCAGTACATGGAATATCTTCGGCGTTACGAGGCGATGGATCTTGAAATAGCAAGTGACTTTGTTGCGATGGCGGCTCATTTGGTTTACATAAAAACGAGAATGCTTCTGTCTATAGATGATGAAGAGACAAAAGCTGAGATGGAAAGCTGATAAAGTCCCTTGAAGAGCGTAGCCAGATGGAGGAGTACCGTCGGATGCAGCAGGGGGCAGAATTTTTGCAATCTCGTTCTGAGACCGGAAGAAACATATACATAAAGCAGCCGGAACGTGTTGAAAGCAATGGTGAGTACACCAGAAAGCATGAGGTGGGGGAACTTATTCATGCAATGGCGGCTATTCTTGAAAGAACAAAAAGAAAACTGCCACCGCCGGTGTCTTCTTTTAAAAATATAGTGGCGCATGAGGCATTTCCAGTTGACATAAAAATTAAAGAGCTGAGACAACGTTTTTTCTTTCAACCGGTATGTCGATTTTCGGAGATGTTTGAGGGTTGTAGCTCTCGGTCTGAGCTTGTTGCTGTGTTTTTGGCAGTGCTCGAACTTTGCCGGGAGGAAAATATTTCTACCGAGGCAGAAAAAGATGATATTTTGATTATATTCCACCGCAATGGAGAAGATAATGGAAAATAGAGAAATTGAAGGTATTATAGAGGGAATACTTTTTTCGGCGGGAGAGCCTGTCGGGCTAAAGCGCATAGCAGCAGCTTTAGAGATGGATGAGATAACAGCGGAGAGTGTGATAGACAAGCTTGCGGATAAGTTCCGGTTTGAGCGGAGGGGCATACGTATTGCAAAGCTTGAAAAAACATATCAAATGACATCTGCTCCTGAGTATGCTTCAAAAATACGTCTTGCGCTCGAAAAAAGAAAACCTCCCCAGATGTCACGCGCAGCAATGGAAGTGCTTTCACTTATAGCCTATTATCAGCCAGTTACAAGAGCTTTTATAGAGCAGATACGGGGTGTAGACAGCTCGAATACTGTGGGAGTGCTTGCGGAACGTGGGCTTATAGAGGACTGTGGGTATCTTGATGTGCCGGGCAGACCTAGGCTTTTTCGGACTACTTCGGCTTTTTTGAGAACATTTGGGATATCTTCGTTAGAGCAGCTGCCAGAGCTTGGAGAACTTGAAAGTGAAATATATGGGCAAGTATCCATGTACAAAGAAAAAGAAGAAACGAATGATTGATGCCGAAATGGAGGGATGGCGTTGAAAATAATAGCAGCTGTCCTTGCGATAATGGCTTTGATTGGATTTGTCAGGGTAGGTATTTGTGCAAAGTATTCGGAGGTTGGATTTGAGCTTTGGCTGAAATTCGCATTTGTTAAAATAAAAATATACCCCGCGAAAAAAAAGCGTAAGAAATCCTCGAAAGAGGAGACTGTGAGCAAAGTTTTAAAAAAAGAATCCCACAAAAAGCGGATGGGGGATCTGGATGGGTTCAAGAAAATATATCGACCAGCAAAGGAAGCTATAGGAGATTTTTTGGGGTATATTAGAGTTAAAAATATACAGATTGAGTTTGTTTCTGCGTTCAGGGAAGATCCTGCAAAAACTGCTGAGGTATATGGAGAGGTCTGTGCTATGGCAGGCACAGCTGCTGCATTTTTAGAGAGCAGCCGAAATGTAAAAAAATATGGTATCGGAGTATATTTTGATTTTACAGGAGAAAGACCCGGTATTTTTTTTGAAACAGAAATAAATATCGCCATTTGGCAGATAATATTTATTGGAATAAAATTTGCAGAAAGTCTGCTTATTAGAATAATTAAGGAAAAAGGCGGTGTAAAACATGGAAAGGCCAATTGCTGATATCATGTCTGTGACCCTACAAAAGATCAAAGAAATGGTAGATGTAAACACAATAATTGGGGATACGATAACAACGCAGGACGGAACGACAATAATTCCTGTGTCAAAGCTTGCAATGGGATTTGGAACTGGAGGATCGGAATTTGGAAGCAAAACCCCTGGTAATTTTGGCGGCGGCGGCGGTGCCGGTATCAATATTACACCTGTAGCATTTCTGATAGTTTCAAACGGAAATGTAAAAATGCTTCCAGTAAGTCCGCCGGCAGGTACTACTGTTGACAGAATGGTTGAGCGTGTACCGGAAATTGTAGATAAGATTGCGGATATGTTTTCTTCAAAGGGGAAAAATGAGGAGAACGAGAATTCTTTTGCTTCTAATGTTGAGGAAACTGACGAGCAGTGAAGAAATTTAAAAAATAGAATATACTTCCTGCGATAAATAACGCCACCCGTACCATAATAGGATGGGTGGTGTTTTTATGTTAAAAAAAATATTTAGCTTTGCAATTTTGACAGTGATGTTCATATATAACTTTACGGCTTTTGCCGTTTTCCCCGAGACATCTGCAAAAGCTGTTGCAGTTTTAGATTGCTCCACGGGCAGGATTATATATTCTAAAAACGGCAATCAGCAAATGACTATTGCCAGCACGACAAAGATAATGACTGCTCTTGTGGCAATAGAAAATATGGATATGGAACATGTTGTAACTATTACTCAGGAGCATATGGCAGAGGGATCTTCAATGTACCTAAAACCCGGAGAAAAAGTTAAGGTGAAAGATCTTTTGTATGGTTTGATGATGACGTCTGGGAATGATGCTGCACTGGCGCTTGCATGTAGTATTGACGGAGGCAAGGAGCGGTTTATCCAGAAGATGAATGAAAAAGCAGCTGAAATTGGAATGCGTGGATCTTCTTTCAAAAATCCAAACGGGCTGGACGAAGAGGGGCACTATTCCACTGCTGAGGATATGGCGCTACTTGCATATAATGCAATGAAAAATGGAGAGTTTCGAAAGTTTGTTGGCACAAAAAATGGAACCTTTGCTGGAAGATATATGACAAATCACAATAAATTGCTTTCGCGCATTGACGGTGCGACTGGAATAAAAACGGGGTATACGATGAAATCTGGAAGATGCCTTGTATCTTCAGTATTAAGAGACGGGAGAGAGATTATTGTGGTTACCCTGTCAGATCCAAATGACTGGAGAGATCATACTCTGTTGCATGAAGCAGCGATAAAGGAATATCCAGTTCATAAGTTGTATTCCAAAGGAGAGATTCTAACAGAGATCCCAGTTGCAGGAACTAATACATGCATACCAGTATTTATCAATGATGATATCTGCTTTGGGCTAAAAGAAAGTGAACTAAATGAGCTGGAAACGGTGATATATCTGCCCAAATTTATTTATAACGAGATGAAAATGAATGAAAAAGCTGGAGAACTTGCAGTATTTCTTTCGGATAGAGAGCTGTGCAGGGTGCCGCTGTTTTTTGGCAAAAACTAAAATAAAATATGATTAATAAAAAAGATTAAAGAAAAATCTTATTAAAATTGCTGATATTTTGCATAAGATGTTGTTTATTTTTCTCCTCTCTGCTATAATGTGTCTGAACTGAAAAAAGGGGTATGAGAAAAATAATGAAAGAACGCTTGCAAAAAATATTATCACGATATGGAGTTGCATCACGAAGAACGGCGGAAAAGCTGATAGAAGCCGGAGTGGTTACAGTAAATGGAAAGATAGCATCTCTTGGCGAGAGTGCTGACGCAGATAGCGATATAATATCGGTAGACGGTGAAGTGCTGGTAACCGCTCCGGAAAAGAAATATATAGTTTTGTATAAACCGCGAGGATATGTCACGACCATGAAGGATGAGCGTGGTAGGAGAAGTGTTAATGAGCTGGTGGAGAGCTGTGGAACGCGGGTATATCCGGTTGGGAGGCTAGATCTCAACTCTGAAGGGCTTGTCATTATGACAAACGATGGTGACGTAGCAATGAATATAACGCATCCTTCCAAAGAAGTGGAAAAGGTCTATCGTGTTACAGTGAGGGGGACCGATATAAAAAAGATTGATAAGCTTATGCTTGTGGATGAAATTGATGGAGAGGATATTTCTCCGCCTAAGGTGACGGTACTCAAGACCGGGACGGATAGGATGTCATTGGAAATAATAATCCATGAGGGGAAAAATCGTCAGATAAGACGTATGTGTGATGCGGTCGGATTGGAAGTGCTGCGGTTAAAGCGCAACAGGGTAGGAGAGATCGGTCTTGGTGGGCTGAAACCCGGAGAGTGGCGCGAAATGGGTAAGGACGAGGTACGTTATATAAAATCACTAAAAAAAGATAAACCATATGGAGGAAAATCTATATGAGCGACAACCTTATGTATAAGCTTACCCATGATAGGGACAGCTTTTCAAAAGGACAAAAAAGGATTGCAGATTTCATAATTGAGCATTACGACAAGGCGGCGTTTATGACGGCAAACAAGCTTGGTCAAACCGTCGATGTAAGCGAATCTACCGTTGTCAGGTTTGCAACAGAGCTGGGATATAGCGGATATCCTCATATGCAAAAGGTACTTCGTGAAATGGTAAGCACTAGGCTCACGTCTTTGCAAAAGATTGCGCTTACCAGCGAGCGTCTGCGGGGTCGTAACGTAGCAAAAAGTATTATGGAAAATGACATAGACAAGATACGCGGAACGCTTGAAACTATGGATGGAGATACCTTTAATCAAGCTGTCGATATGATAATAAATGCAAGACATATATACATATTGGGGATGCGGAGTGCATCTTTTCTTGCCGGATTTCTTGGGTTTTACTTTCGTTTGATTTTTGATAATGTTACGGTTGTTGGGGACTCATCTAATGAAAGCGACATATTTGAAAATCTTTTCAGGGTGAATGAAAAGGACGTTGTGATTGGTATAACATTTCCAAGATATTCTAAGAGAACGCTGCGCGGGATGAGGTTTGCGCGGGCGAGAAACGCGGGGCTTGTAGCGATAACCGATGCGCCAAGCTCACCGATAACAGAGATAGGGAACTGTACTCTTTTTGCTCCGTGTGAGATAGCGTCGTTTGTAGATTCTCTTGTAGCTCCTCTGAGTCTTATAAATGCGCTTATAGTTGCGATTGGTATGCGAAAAGAAAAAGAAGTAACCGAAAACTTTAAAGTACTTGAGTCTATATGGGAAGAACATGACACATATGAAAAATATGATAACCCGTGATCTTGTAGTTATAGGCGGGGGTCCTGCCGGAATGATGGCTGCGATAACTGCGGCGGAGCGGGGTATAAAAGTATTGTTAGCCGAAAGAAATGGGTTTACAGGTAAAAAATTGAATATTACAGGCAAAGGTCGGTGTAATATAACAAATAATTGTAGTGAAAAAGAAGTTATAGATAATACTCCCAGAAATGGGAAATTCTTGTATAGCTCATTAAACATATTCCCACCCTCAAAAACAATAGAGTATTTTACTGGGCTTGGGTTGCCCCTAAAAACAGAAAGAGGAAACAGGGTATTTCCTGTTTCCGATAAAGCGACGGATGTTACTTTTGTACTGAGAAAACGGATGAGAGAAGTTGGTGTAAAGGTAGAGCAGATACGTGTAAACAAAATACTTGTAACCAATGGAAAGGTTATTGCAGTTGAAGGGAATGGTAAAAAAATATTATGTAAAGCTGTAGTACTTGCAACTGGTGGTCTTTCCTACCCCAAGACCGGTTCCACGGGAGACGGATACATAATGGCAGAAGAGCTTGGACATAGAGTAATTCCGGGGAAAGCATCAATAGTGCCACTTGTATCT
>CALXAZ010000059.1 GCA_944386395.1 uncultured Clostridia bacterium | reverse complement strand
ATCCAGTTGGTCATAAACCCTCCGTAGCTTCCTCCCGTTACGCCAATTCTATCCTTGTCGATATCAGGATATTTCTTTAACATCTCATCTGCAAAATCCATTATATTTTCATATTCAACAGTACCGTATTTTCCATTTATATCCCCAAAATCATTTCCGCGACCATCACTACCACGCGGATTGCAGTATATTACAAAATACCCCGCATTCGCCCACATCTGCATCTCATGGTGATATATGTCACCAAAAACAGTGCGAGGACCTCCATGAATATGCAATATAGCTGGATATTTCTTTCCTGCTTCATAGCCCACCGGTTTCATAGCCCAGCCGTGTATCTCATACCCATCTGTTGCTATAAAACTGTGATATTCAGGAACCGATATGCTGTGCTCCTCAATCCATCTGCCGTTAAAGGATGTGACCTGCTCGCCATTAAGATACAGCTCATCCAGCTTCTGACCATACATTCCACAAACAAGTGTGTTTTCTCCACATATATCAAAGCTGTCGCAGGAACCATCCTCCGTGAGCTTATCAGATATCTTTCCATCCTTGTCTATGTATCTGAGATAAGAACAATCACCTAGCGTCGTTACAAAGTAATACTTTTCGTCCACAAGCTTACTGCATGTCCCTGATCCAAGCCGTGCATCAGAGCCAACAGAACCACTCCCTATACTCGCTTCATAGTTTGCAAGCAGCTTCATCTCCCCGCTGTCGACATCCAGAGTATAGAAATCCATATACTGACCCGCTCCGCATATCTTTCCATCCGAAGCGGCAACAATCGCGCTGCTGTCGTCCCAAAATTCAAAGCTGCCTGTGCGGATAGTCCCGCTTGCGAGCACACACCTGCTTTCGCCACTGTCGATATTATAAACATAAAATCCGGGATAATTATATTGATCCTTTACCCCATGCCATTCTACCCCTTTATAGAGGAGCTTATTTCCACGGACGGAGTATCCGGAGGTCTCAAACCACGGAGCAGTTATCGCTTTCAGTTCCCCAGTAGAGCGGGTATAGATATACAACCTCGAGCGCTTGCCCGAAGTAAATCCTCCTCCATTAAACCAGAACGGCGCCTCTTCAATAACCTCATATGCTGGATTTTTGAGCTTTGCCAGTTCCTTTTTCCTGTCGTCATCGCTCATTTGGGATACATCGGGACGATTATTGTCAAACGTAGCAGTTACGACATACCTATCTCCATCCACGGGGTACAGCTTATTTGCCCGGACAGGGAGCGTAAAAGCCAGCTCAGCCTCTCCTCCATATGGAGATATCTCGTACCAGCACGTCAGCTCTTCTCCCTGTTCCACACGCTTTACAAGCTTCGCATCCCGCATTGCAGAAAACAGCAGCTTTCCAGCCTTCGTCCAGACATATCCCTTTGCATCTCCCGCAGAGGTAAGCCGGCGCACACCTTTTGTTTCGATGTCAAGGATATATATGTCTCCATTATATTTATTGTCCTCAAGGGACGCCGTTTGAACTATAAATGCGGCACACCTACCATCCGGGGAAAAACCCGGAGCGCTAAGATACTTAAAATCGAGAAAGCTATTTATCTCTATTTTCTTCATATTCCATCCTCCTATTTGCCTGTCTTTGCCTTTTCTAAATGATTTTTCGCGATTTCAATGATAAGCTGTACACAAAGCTCCATACCCTCTACGGTTATATGCTCATATGGACCATGTGCCCCATAACCCTCTGTTCCGATGTTCGGGCACGGAAGACCCATAAAGCTCAGTGTGGCACCATCTGTGCCGCCGCGTCCCGCCGTAGAACTCGGCTCCATGCCAAGCTTCCTGATAGCCTCATAAGCATTATCAATGATATACATTTTATCTTTAATCTTTTCATACATGTTTGGGTACTGGTCTTTTATTGTGAGCTTTACCGTCCCCTCTCCATACTTTTCATTGATCAGCTTCTCAATAAGCCTGAGCGTGCTCTTTCGGGCATTAAATATCTCTATGGAATGATCTCGAACAATATATCCTATCTTTGCTTCTGCCACAGTCCCGCTCATAGATGTGAGATGGTAGAATCCCTCTCGCCCCTCGGTGGTACGTGGGGTTTCCCCTGATGGAAGCATGCTGTTTATCTCATATCCAAGAAGAAGAGCATTTATCATCTTATTTTTTGCTCCTCCCGGATGTACGCTATAACCATGTATCTCAAAGGTCGCGGAAGCAGCATTGAAATTTTCATAGCTTACGCCATTTGCCCTACCTCCATCTACAGTGTAAGCATATTCTGCTCCAAATCCCGGTACGTCAAAATGCGATGGTCCAAGACCAACTTCTTCATCAGGCGTAAAGCCAATGCATATCTTTCCATGCGGAATATCTTTCGTCATAATGGTCTCAACCGCTGTAAGTATCTCAGCGATACCAGCCTTATCATCGGCGCCCAGCAGAGTTGTCCCATCTGTGGTTATGAGTGTTTTCCCTTTCAGCGTAGGGAGATGTGGGAACGTCTCGACATCAAGTGTCCTTCCGCTCGTCCCCAATTTCACATCGCCTCCATCATAATTTTCTATTATCTGAGGCTTTACATTCTCTCCGCTGAAATCAGGCGATGTGTCCATATGGGCGATAAACCCTATCCCGGATACGTCCTCATACCCCGCCGTTGCCGGCAAAACTGCATACACGTACCCATTTTCACTTAGACGGACATTATCAAGCCCCATCTCTTTCATCTCATTTTCAAGGTAACGCGCAAGGTCAAACTGGCGCTCGGTAGTGGGCACATGCTCAACGCCGTGCGCCGACTGGGTATGTATCGAAACATACTTTAAAAATCTCTCTTTAACCGTCATAATTTATATCCCCCTTTACGGTTTTATCCGGTATGACAGTTCACTCCGGATAATCTCTGTCTACTATTCTACCATATAATCCCGGCAAAGAAAACCTGGAGCAGGCTTTTTCTCATTACTAAATTCTTTTTTCCTCGTGTTGACAAGGTTTTTTTATCGGAGTATCATACTTTTATAAATTAAAAGATACTGGAGAATTTTTATGATACGTTTTAACAGCGATTACTGCGAAGGCGCCCATCCGCGCATACTTGAGCGCCTTGTGGAAACAAACCTTGTCCAAACTGCCGGATATGGGGAGGACGAATTCTGTACCAACGCCGCAAAGCTAATTCGTGAAGCGTGTAAGGCTCCCTCAGCCGATGTGCACTTCCTTGTCGGAGGAACGCAAACCAACCTTATTGCAATATCCTGCGCACTCCGCTCTCATCAGGGAGTGCTGTCCGCCGTAACTGGTCATATAAACACTCACGAAACCGGGTCTATTGAAGCAACCGGACACAAGGTCCTCACCCTTCCTCATATCGATGGAAAACTTTCCGCTAGCGATATCTCCCGATATGTCTCTGCTCACAGGTCGGATGTAACACGAGAGCATACCGTAATGCCCAAAATGGTGTATATTTCAAATTCTACGGAGTTGGGAGCTGTATACACCAAACGAGAACTTGCAGAAATCAGTCATATATGCCATGAAAACGGTCTGTACCTGTTTATGGACGGCGCACGGCTGGGCTATGCGCTAATGGCTGATGATAGCGATCTTGAACTATCGGACATTGCTGCCCTGTGCGATATTTTCTACATAGGCGGGACAAAGGTCGGAGCTCTTTTTGGAGAAGCCCTTGTAATAACAAATAATGAGCTAAAACCTGATTTCCGCTACATCATGAAGCAACGCGGGGCAATGCTTGCAAAGGGCAGGCTGCTTGGTCTGCACTTTGAGGCTTTATT
>CALXAZ010000058.1 GCA_944386395.1 uncultured Clostridia bacterium | reverse complement strand
GTGCGCAGATAATTGGTAAAACTATAGATAGCTTTGTCAAATAGGGGAGGTACTCGCATGAAAGACAGGAAAAGAATTTTCAGCGGAATAAAACCGACAGGAGATCTGACTCTTGGTTCGTATATTGGTGCAATAAAAAACTGGGTAGATCTGCAAAATGACTTTATGTGTCTTTATTGCATAGTAGATATGCACTCTATAACGATAAGAAACGATCCAGAAGTACTACATCGCAGGATACGTGAGCAGCTTGCGCAGTATATAGCAGCGGGGCTTGATTATAAGAAAAACATAGTATACATCCAGAGCCATGTTCATCAACACGCGGAGCTTTCGTGGATACTCGGTTGTTACAGCATGATGGGTGAGCTCAATCGTATGACACAGTTTAAGGACATGCAGAAGAAACACCCTCAAAATCTTAACGCGGGGATATACACATATCCTGTTTTGATGGCGGCTGATATACTGCTGTTTGATACGGATGTAGTGCCTGTAGGCGAAGATCAGAAACAACATGTTGAACTGGCACGGAATATTGCACAGAGGTTTAATGGCATATACGGAAATATATTTACGATGCCGGAGCCGTTTATCCCAAAGGTGGGAGCACGTGTGAGAAGTCTGACAGATCCAACCTCAAAAATGTCAAAGTCGGATGACGACACCCAGGGTAGCATATTTATAATGGATAGCCCTGATGTTATTGTTAAAAAGTTTAAGCGCGCAAAAACCGATTCGGACAGCCTTATAAAATTTGACCCTGAAAATAAACCAGGAGTTTCAAATCTCATGGATATATATTCTGCCGCAGCAGGCAAGAGCTATGACGAAATCGAATCTGAATTCGTGGGCAAGGGTTATGGAGATTTTAAGACCAGGGTTGCAGAAGCAGTCATAGAGAAACTGCGTCCAATAAGAGAAAAGAGCTTAGAGCTGCTAAAAGACGAAGAGACGCTTGTTTCCATATATCGGGACGGTGCTGAGCGTGCTTCTGAGATGGCAGAAAAGACGCTGGTAAAGGTAACTGACGCGATAGGATTTTTAAGAAAATAAGGGATAACAAATAAGGAGGATATCTCAGGTGACAGATGAAATCCGACTGATAATACTTGTGCTTGCTTCGCTTGCTCTGTCGTTTATAATAAGCTTTGCGGCAACGCCTGTTGTTAAAACCTTTGCACACAGGATAGGCGCTATGGACGTTCCGAAGGACGACCGTCGCATGCATAATGTCCCGATCGCCCGTATAGGTGGGCTTGCGATATTTTTTGGCTTTATTGTAAGCGTATTGCTTTTTGCTGATATCAATATGCAGGTGAGAGGCATCCTGCTAGGACTTGTAGTAATAGTAGTGCTGGGGCTGATAGATGATATTCAGCCCTTGCCTGCACTTCTTAAATTTGTTGTACAAATTGCTGCTGCACTAATTACGGTTTGGCACGGCGTTAGAATAGAATATATTACAAATCCAAATATCTTCAGCTCTGAGCCATATTTGTATCTAGGCGTACTTTCGGTACCTGTAACGGTTATATGGATAGTGGCAATTACAAATTCAGTAAATTTTATAGATGGTCTTGATGGGCTTGCTGTTGGGGTGTCATCGATCGCCGCCTTTTCGATGCTTATAATTGCTGTAATGGTATCTGAGCCGAATGTGGCTGTAATTGTTGCGGCACTTGCCGGCGGTTGCATAGGTTTCATGCCATATAACCTTAATCCGGCAAAAATCTTTATGGGAGATGTTGGGGCGACCTCTATAGGCTTTATTTTGGCCACTATGTCTATACAAGGTCTTTTTAAATTCTATGCTATAATGTCGTTTGCAATACCGTTCCTAATTTTGGCGCTTCCGATATTTGACGAGGTGTTTGCCGTATGCCGCAGATTGCTGGCAGGTAAAAATCCGATGTCGGCAGACAGAGGACATGTGCATCACCGCCTAATAGATATGGGATTTAATCAGAAACAGGCTGTTGCAATAATGTATACTATGAGTGGGATACTTGGGCTTGTAGCGGTTGTGCTTACAGTAAGCGGAGAACTCAGAGCTATGATGTTACTACTTGCATTTATTGCAGCGGTCATTGTAGGAGGCAAGGTGATGCTGGGATCTGCCGGACACGGAAAAGAAAGACCCGGGAAGGCATCTGGTACGTTTACAAAAGAAAACGGCACAAATGCCGAAAAAACCGACAAAGAGGGAAATACAGATGAAAAAAATTAAGGTGATGACTGTCTTTGGGACGCGTCCTGAGGCAATAAAAATGGCCCCGCTTGTATTGGAGCTTGAAAAACGTGAAAATATAGAAAGCATAGTGTGCGTAACTGCGCAGCACCGAGAAATGCTCGACTCTGTGCTGAAGATATTTTCTTTAAAGCCGCAGTATGACTTGGATATAATGGAGCCGAGACAGACTCTGTCTACCATTACATCAAAAACTCTTCTTGGAATGGATACTGTATTAAATGAGGCGCAGCCGGACATTGTACTCGTTCATGGTGATACTTCAACGACTTTTGCGGGGGCATTGTCAGCCTTTTATCATCAAATACCGGTAGGACATGTTGAAGCGGGGCTGAGAACATATGACAGATATTCGCCCTTCCCGGAGGAAATAAATCGCAGGCTTGTTAGTGAAATTGCTGAAATGCACTTTTCTCCAACTGTGTCAAATGCCGAAAACCTGAAAAGGGAAGCGGTAGAGGGAGAGATATTTGTCACAGGAAATACTGTTATTGATGCACTAAAAACAACAGTATTAGAAAATTTTGAATTTTGCACTGATGAATTAAAAAGCATAGATTTTAAAAATAGAAAAGTTATACTTGTTACAGCTCATCGCAGAGAAAATTATGGGGAGCCGCTTGAAAACATTATGAAGGCACTCAAATATATTGTAACAAAATATGAGGATGTTGAGCTTGTATATCCGGTGCATTTAAGTCCTGTGGTACAGGAAACGGCGAACCGTTTGCTGGGCGGAGTAGAGAGGGTACATCTTATCGCACCGCTTAACGTGGACGAGATGCATAACCTTATGGCACGTTGTTATATGGTGATGACGGATTCGGGAGGAATACAGGAGGAGGCTCCGGCGTTGGGAAAACCTGTATTGGTTATGCGCAAGGAAACAGAGCGTCCGGAGGCGGTAAACGCTGGTACTGTTAAGCTTTGCGGAACGGATTACAAAAATATAGTGGCGATGGCTTCTGAGCTCATCACTTCAAAAAACGCATATTCCGCTATGGCAAATGCTGTTAATCCTTACGGAGACGGCAGAGCCTGCGAAAGGATAATTGAAGCAATATTATGGCATTTTTCCATGGGCGAAAAACCTCAGGACTTTCATATTGCCTAAAACTGCAAAGCTCCCGAGTCGGAAGGACATTTACGAAAGATGAATAAAAAGAAGATAACAATGCTATCTGTACTGGTTGCGGTTACACTCACAGCTTCAATAATGATGAGTTTTGTCCTCGCCGCAAGCAGCGGCAACAGATCTATACCGATACAATTACCTACGGAGCCGTCGGAGCAATCCGGAGAGGTAAGTGGAGTTGTGCCTTTTGACATATTCGACTCGGTAGATACAGTTGATATTTCTCCTCAGAATGTTAAAGCAATAATTGGAAAGCTTACTCGACCGGACAGCTATTCCCTTGAGATAACAGTATCCCTCTTTTGGAAGGAAGGAAGTTCGGATACGGTGCGCCGAATATGGGTGAAAGACGGGTGTACCAAAGTGACCAGGCTGAGTGCGGATGGTAATGCGCAGGAAAACACTATCATTACTAAGGATAGAACATATATCTGGAATGATGGTAATACACAGTATTACGAAGGGCTGAATGGTTCGATATATGCAGATGATGTGCTCCAGATACCAACATATGAAAATATACTAAACGAGGACGAGGCTGAGATAATCACTGCTTCATATGAGAATAGAAGTGGTGAACCATGCGTATATGTTCAGGTAGCAGATAATGAATATGGTGGAATAAGAGGGTACTGGGTGTCTTTAGATAGCGGTTTGCTTGTTGCTGCCGAAGTATATGAAAAAGACGAACTAGTTTATCGAATGACGGCTTCGGCATACAGCTCGTTTGCTCCAGAGGATCTTCATTTTCAGCTTCCGAATGGATATAATGTTTTGCTCAATGGATAAATATAAGGGCATTCTCGCATGGTTAAGCTGTTGCGAGGACGTTTACAACCAAACATAAAGCGTATTACCTTTTTCACCAAAGAAGAGTAAGAGAGCAAAATAAGAAAAGCCTGGGTGAAGCCCGGGCTTTTTAATGTAGCGCAGCCTATCACAAGATGGTACAAGTGTTGATACAGAACCTTGATCCAGTGAAGAGTAAAAGTCAGTTACGACCTATACCATAAGAAGTTGTAATTTTGAGGGTAACCTCGACAAAATGAGCGAGAGGTGACTTTTTCAAAAATCACCGCGAACGATATGCCGTTCGCGGTGACAATGGTGCGGGCATGGGGACTCGAACCCCAACGCTGTTAGGCACGAGAACCTAAATCTCGCATGTCTACCAATTCCATCATGCCCGCTTATATTAAGAGGCAAGGTTATCCTGCCACTATTTGTATTATAATTCATTCACTTAAGGTACAGCACAGAAATCTTGTATGTCTGCCAATTCTCGTATGTCCATAAAATGAAAGTTTTTTGCACTTAAATGACGCCTACTACAACACCATAGCTATAATACCATCAAAATCTGCGAAAGTCAATATTATGAAAGATGAGGTGCGCCTAAATCTGTTTTATCATCGATGTGTTTAATTCAAAACATTAAAACCAGTTGAAAAATTTGCATATAAAGGATATAATCAAGAAAAGGCGTATTTGTGAAAACGATAAAAGGAGTCAAAAAATGATAAAAGATATTATTTCGTTTGTTAGCAAGAGCGATCCGGAAGTTGCGGCGGCACTAGATCTGGAGCTTGCCCGCCAAAAAAGAAATATTGAACTGATAGCTTCGGAGAATTTTGTAAGTGAAGCGGTTATGATGTCGATGGCAAATGTGCTTACAAACAAGTATGCCGAGGGATATCCAGGAAAAAGATATTACGGTGGCTGTGATAATGCTGACTTAATCGAAAATATTGCGCGTGAGCGCGCGTGCAAACTTTTTGGGGCCGAACATGCAAATGTTCAACCTCATAGCGGCGCCCAAGCAAATACTGCAGTATACTATGCTTTCTGCAAACCTGGAGATACAGTTTTGGGGATGAGTCTTGCACATGGAGGACATCTTTCTCATGGCAGCCCTGCAAATATTTCTGGAAGCTTTTTTAATATAGTGCCATATGGGGTAGATGATGAGACTCATAGAATAAATTATGATGAAGTGTACCGTCTAGCAGTAGAAAATAAGCCTAAAATGATAATTGCTGGAGCTTCAGCGTATCCACGTACAATAGATTTTGAGAAGTTTGCGGAAATAGCAAAGGAAGTTGGAGCGATTCTCATGGTAGATATGGCACATATTGCCGGATTGGTAGCGACAGGTTTGCATCCTAATCCGGTGCCATATGCTGATATAGTAACCACAACTACCCATAAAACGCTCCGTGGACCGCGAGGAGGAATGATACTTTGCAAAGAGGAATATGCAAAGGCAATAGATAAGGCCATTTTCCCAGGAACACAGGGCGGTCCCTTGATGCATATAATTGCGGCAAAAGCTGTATGCTTCGGAGAAGCGATGAAGCCAGAGTTCAAAAAGAATCAGGAGCAAGTTATAAAAAATGCTGCTATTCTTGCAAAAAGTCTACAGGAGTTTGGATTTGATTTAGTTTCTGGAGGGACAGATAATCATTTGATGCTCGTAGATCTCAGAAAATTTGGGGTAACCGGAAAAGCGATGGAAAAACGCCTCGACAAGGTAAATATTACAGTCAATAAAAATGCGATTCCTAACGATCCGGAAAGTCCATTTGTCACAAGCGGCATCCGTATAGGTACTCCCGCAGTAACGACAAGAGGGTTCTTGGAAGAGGACATGAAGATTATAGCAAAGCTTATATATCTGACAGCTACCGAGTTTTCTGATAAAGGAGACTATATTAGAAACGAAGTTAGAAAGCTCTGTGAAAAATATCCTCTCTATTAAAACACTGCGTATCTGGCTCGAGACTTTAGAGACGGTATAGCAAAAACTATACCGTCTCTGTTTTATAATAATTGTTAATAGCTGCATAATGCTATCGTGCTATCTGGTTACTTGTTAATTGTACAGTTTTACAGTATAATATCCCAATGAAAACATTTTATTTTGGAGGTAAAAATGTACCAACCTCTCGCTGACAGGCTCCGTCCAATGTCGCTTGACAATGTGGTAGGACAAGAACATATTTTGGGCGATAACGGTTTACTTAAACGATTGATTAGCTCAGGCTCCGTACCTAATATGATTTTCTTTGGACCCTCAGGAACCGGAAAAACAACTGTTGCAAACATAATTGCAAAAGAGACAAATCGTGTTTTGCATAAACTTAATGCAACAACAGCATCGGTCAGCGACATAAAATCGATAATTGCCGATGTTGATACTTTGCTTGCGCCAGAGGGGATATTGCTATATTTAGATGAGATACAGTATTTTACAAAGAAGCAGCAGCAGTCTCTTCTGGAATTTATTGAAAACGGAAAGATAACACTTATTGCTTCTACAACGGAAAATCCGTATTTTTATGTTTATAATGCTATTCTCAGTCGTTCCACAGTGTTTGAATTTAAACCTGTTAAAGCTGAAGCTGTGGAGATAGCTGTTCTTCGGGCAGTAAAGATGCTGTCAGAAGAAGAGAGGTGCGAAATAGAGATTGAGGATGGGGTAGTGCAGCATATTTCGGTATGTTGCGGAGGAGATGTAAGAAAAGCGATCAATGCCGTAGAGGTGCTTATAACATCGGCGGAACGAAAAAACGGCAGGTTGTTTGTCACACTTGAGGATGCAAAAACTGTTGCACAACACTCAGCAATGAGATTTGAGCGCGATGGCGATAGCCATTTTGATCTTATGTCCGCTTTTCAAAAATCTATCAGAGGTTCTGATCCGGATGCTGCTATATACTATATGGCAAGGATGCTGGAGGGTGGAGATATGGTTTCTGTCTGCCGAAGGCTGCTTGTGACGGCGGCGGAAGATATAGGTCTGGCATACCCGCAGGCAATACAAACGACTGTCGCATGTGTTTCAGCCGCAAATCAGCTTGGCCTTCCGGAGGCGCAGATACCGCTTGCCGAGGCGGTGATTTTATGTGCAACGGCACCAAAGTCCAACTCGGCATCTAGCGCAATAGGAGCTGCAATGAACGATGTAAAAAATGGTGTAGGCGGTGATCCTCCTGAGCATATAAGAGATTCACATTACAGCGGGGCGGAAAAGCTGGGTAGAGGAGAGGGATATAAATACCCTCACAGCTTTCCTGGCAATTACGTTAAGCAACAGTATCTGCCTGACAGCATAAAAAATAAAAGATACTATAAGTATGGAGGAAACAAAAATGAGCAGGCATTTAAAAGATATTGGGACTCGGTGAAAGGAAAAGAGGAATAATTTATAAAAATTCTTTTATATTTTCTTTTTGCTCTTTCCAAAAGACGGATAATATATTAAAATAGGAAGGAGAAATCAGCGGTTTTATATTACTGCTGTAAAGAGAGGAAGAAAGTTATGCCGGAGCTGAAGTATAAGAGAGTACTTATTAAAATTTCTGGCGAGGCACTTGCCGGGGAAAAGAAGTTCGGACTGGATATAGATATTATCCGCTCTGTATGTTCTGTTCTTAAAAAATGTCAGGAGGCCGGCGCCGAAATAGGCGTTGTTGTAGGTGGAGGGAACTTCTGGCGTGGAGTAAAGGATGGCGGAGGAAAGATTGAGCGTACCCGGGCAGATCATATGGGGATGATGGCAACGGCAATAAATGCACTTGCTCTTGCTGATGCGCTTGAAAAAATGGATGTCAATGTTAGGGTACAGACAGCTGTTGAAATGAGAGCTTTTGCAGAGCCATATGTCCGTCTCCGGGCATGCCGTCATCTTGAAAAGGGTAGGGTCGTTATATTTGGATGTGGGACGGGTAACCCATATTTTTCAACTGATACGGCTGCTGTACTTAGAGGGGCAGAGATCGATGCGGATGTTATCCTGCTTGCTAAAAACATAGATGGCATATATGATGATGATCCAAACAAAAATCCAAATGCTAGAAAGTTTGACAAACTAAGCTATGATGAGATGCTTGCACGGCATCTTATGGCCATGGATACAACGGCGACTTCTCTATCCATGGACAATGACATACCTGTGCTTCTCTTTGCACTGAAAGATCCGGAAAATATATATCGGGCGATAATGGGCGAAAACGTAGGGACGCTTGTTGTCAGAGATGAAAAATAGTAAAACCGAAAGGAGACAGAACAATGGCAGAAAACAACTATACAGAAAAAATGCAGAAAACTCTTGAGGTGCTTGCAGGAGAGTTTGCTACTGTACGTGCGGGTCGCGCTAATGCATCTATACTTGATCGTATAACAGTTGAATATTATGGCACGCCGACAGCGCTGAATGCTGTGGCAACTATTGCCACGCCTGATCCACGGACAATAATGATACAACCATGGGATGCTACCCTTCTAAAAACCATAGAAAAAGCCATACAGGCATCTGACATTGGAATTAACCCTCAAAACGATGGAAAGGTAATTCGGCTGGCTTTTCCCCAGCTCACAGAAGAGCGCCGAAAGGAGCTTACTAAAAAAGTCAAGAAATATGGAGAAGATGCAAAAGTTGCTATTCGCAATATAAGGCGCGATGTTATGGATGAGTTTAAGGTTCAACGCAAAAAGAGTGAGATAACAGAAGATGATCAGAAAGTGCTTGAAAAAGAGCTTCAGGATGCAACCGATAAGAAAATAAAAGATATAGATAAAATGGTAGAAGAAAAGGAAAAGGAGCTTCTTTCTATCTAATTGAATTTTATAAAAATGAGGTTATTTTATGCCTTTATTCAGAAACAGGGAAACTTTTGATCCAGAACGTATACCACAGCACGTAGCCATTATATTGGATGGCAACGGAAGATGGGCAAAACGTAGGGGGCTTCCACGCACTGCGGGGCATGCGGCAGGTGCAGAAAATTTTCGCACAATCGCTACTTTTTGTATGGATATAGGCATAAAATATCTCACGGTATATGCTTTTTCTACTGAGAATTGGAAACGTCCGGAAAACGAAGTTTCAGCATTATGGGAATTGCTTAGAAAATATCTCGAGGAATCTATCCTTAAGATGGAGAAGGACAGAGTCAAGATCCATATAATGGGAGATGCGGGGCGTATGCCAAAAGATATTATTGGGCTTATCGATAAGACCAGGGAAATATCCGGTAGATTTGATGGCATTCAGCTCAACATATGCCTTAACTATGGAGGGCGAAATGAAATATTGCGCGCAGTAAAGCTTATTGCGTCAGAATGTATGTCAGGAAATCTTGCTCCCGAGGAACTAACTGAGGATGATATATCTTCGAGATTGTATTCTGCCGGAATACCCGATCCAGATCTCATAATAAGATCTGGAGGAGAGATGAGAATTTCAAATTTTCTGCTGTGGCAGTCAGCCTATTCTGAATTTTATGTTACCGATACCCTCTGGCCAGATTTTGATAAAAAGGAAATGATAAAGGCAATTTCAAGTTATCAAAAGAGGGATAGACGCTTTGGAGGTGTAAAATGATTACACGCGCGGCCGCAGGCTTTGTCCTGCTTGCAATAATGTTTGCGGTGATATTTTTTGCACCCATATGGGCTGTACCAATAGCCGTAGCCTTTATATCTGTGCTTGCGGTGCAGGAGATACTTGTCACCACAGGATTTATAAAAAACAAACGTATAGTAGGATATGCGCTGGTTATTTCGGCTGTTATTCCGGTATGGGTATTTTTTGGCGCGGATGATTCATTTATGATGGCAGGAATGCTTTTATATGTGCTTCTGCTTTTTATTGAAGGGCTTACAGGTACAGAAAATGTGAGCTTTGAAAAAATATATGGGATTTTTTTTGCAAGTATAGTAATACCATATTTTCTTTCCTCACTTGTCCGGTTGACAGGGTTTAGAGACGGTAAATATATAGTTTTACTGCCTATTCTGGGGGCATTTACGTCTGATGTATTTGCTCTTCTTGTAGGAAAAGCTATTGGAAAGCATAAGTTGTGTCCGGAAATAAGTCCTAATAAAACTGTTGAAGGGTCCATAGGCGGTGTAGTAATGGCACCGGTTATATTGATAATTTATTCGATAGTATTACAAAATGTATATGGGTTCACAGTAAATTATTTTTATATCATTCTATATGGAATCGCATCAGCATTTGCAGGTCAGCTCGGGGATCTTTCAATGTCGTTTGTAAAGCGTCAGTTTCATATAAAAGATTTTGGTAATATAATACCCGGTCACGGTGGAATACTTGACAGGTTCGATAGTATATTGTTCTCGGCGCCTTTGATTGAACTTCTTGTTATTCTTTTGCCGGCAATTGTGCGCTGACTGGGAAAATTTTGGGAGAATATATATGTTTTCATCTGCAGCGATTTTAGGTTCTACTGGTTCTATCGGCGTCAACACATTGGATGTCCTGGAAAAACTTAATATACCGATAAAGGCTCTTGCAGCTGGGAAAAATGTGCGTGCTATGGAGTTGCAGGTAAGAAGGTTTAAGCCTGTGATTGCGGCGATGGCAGATGAAGCTTCAGCGGCTGAGCTTAAAAGCTTGGTTTCGGATACAGAAACAAGGGTTCTTGCGGGGAAAGAGGGTGTACTGGAAGCCGCTTCATGTGAAGCAGAAATTTGTGTGAACGCGATAGTAGGGTTTGCTGGTCTTTTGCCGACCATTGCTGCTATTGGACATAGCAAAAGAATTGCTCTCGCTAATAAGGAGACCCTTGTGTGTGCGGGAGACATAG
>CALXAZ010000057.1 GCA_944386395.1 uncultured Clostridia bacterium | reverse complement strand
GCCGCTTTTAGCGGCTGCCTGTAGTAGTGATGCGATGACAAACCCTCAGTACCCCTTTCAGGGGTCAGCAAGTACTGACCCCTCTGGGGTCTGAGCAAACCACTAGTTTACTAGTGGTTTTGATTTTCTAAGGCAAAAATTTAAACTTCAAGCTTTAGCTGTTTTGTCTCTTTAAGCGCTTGTTCAACAATGCTTTCCTGTCCCAATGCATCGTAATGCTCTTTTAGGCGATCTCGTAGCCGAAACAATTTCCTGCTTGCAGTGTCCACAAGTTGGCCATAAGTAACAGCGTGAATTCGACCGCTTGTGGTTTCCTTTTCGGGATCTATATCTCCAAGTTTTGCCCCAACCACATAGGCATCAATCGTTGCGGAACTATGTAGTACCGCTGATTTTCGAATTTGTCTAACATAATACTCTACTTGGCTAACTTCTTGTTCAGTAATTTCAAACCCGCCTCGTTTCACCTCTACAATCAAGATTTGGTCTGGTTTCATTATTTCTCCAGCAGTAAGATCTATTCGATCAGTACATACTGCTTTTAACGAAAATTGTTTGAGGCAAATAATATCCGGTCTGCGTCTTGGATTGCTTATTTCATCCAAGTCATAATCTTCCTCTTTAAATAAGTTCTTAACAACAGTAGTTAATGCTGAATTGGATACAAACATTGGAGAATCAAACTGGGCGCCAAAAAGCCATCTTGCATTAAGAATAAGTGGATGCAGTGTGTGCAGTTCCTCCGTGGTTTTATCATCATAGATGCGTTGGATTGCTTCAATAACCACAATGCGCTTATCAATCTCTCCGATTACTGTAGCAATATCATCTACATCCCAGGAAGTTAATATATCTGTGAGCTTGTCGATCTGATCCGGCGTCATCTGTCCCAATTGGCTGAGAAGCAATTCACCTTTTTTGGCCCGTTCTATAGAAATCATGGCTTCGACAGCGCTGTGAAGGTAGTCTGGTGTAATTATAGGATTTTCATCGGTTACCTTTTCAATAAATGCTGAAATGTTTCTTTGACCAGTAATGTTCAGAGTTTCCAATTCGTCTCTTACATCTTTTATTACATCCAACCGGACTTCATTAAGATGATCTTTCATCACTGATTTAATAAATTCATCAACTTCAGATTTAATACAGCGATAAACACTTTCCATATTGGGTGAACTAATAAATCCGCTCCAATCAGGAAGAACATCATCAATTAAATCATCTGATTTTATAATGATTGTGTATCGTTTGGCGGCTTTCAATCTACCATCAAGAAAAGTCGTTTTCCCGTATGTCCAAGAAGGTTGCCCGACTAAGCGCCCTGAAATCCAAAATGCTATACCGTGTTGTTGAGATTTTGCTGCTGTTTTTTCTGAATCAATGACGGTCATTGATAGAGTAGCGTTTGTTGATGTTAAAAAGTCTTTTGAAAAAACAATTCCTTTATGGCGGGACAGGTCAATGCATTTCCCATTTATTTTTACAATGAATTTAGGGTCATACAAAAAGCGCGCAGATAGTATATCCGTCATTGCAGTTGCATTTGGCAGATGTCTACTCACAAAGGTACTTATTCTTGTGCCATGCCCTGCTTTATCACAAGTAGTGTGCCTAATTATTTTGAATGGAGCATCACCCTGAGAGATGACAATATCATAGGTATTACACTTTCCATCTTTCCAGGTTTCAACAGTATAATTATCTGCAAAACAGAGCATTCCATGTCGACCGATACCATTTCGGCCATATGCAATTCTCTTTGAACTTTCAACATCAGCAGGGAATTCTACTTCTTTGCCTTGCCGCTTTTGGCGATCATAATTCAGTGTCATCCACCTGCTATGAAACTCTTCATCTGTCATACCCACGCCATCGTCTTCAACAACTATTTTTTCATGTTCTTCATATGGAATGGTAATTTCCACATTATGTGCGCCTGCATCCCAAGCATTAGCAACAAACTCTGTCAATGCAATATCACTATTGGAGGTAATAGATCTGTTGTTCCGAAAAATGTAGTTTTCTTCAAAAGAAACGGCACTCTTATTATCCATTTGTCCTCCCCCTATCGCAAATAATACAATTTAATACAGTATACCTTATCATAGAATTGTTTTCAAGAATACCGCCCCTAAATTCTAATGAGAGTAAAAATTCGTTTGCGAGCAACAGAATTAAGTTAATAAAATAGCTTTGCGTTGGATTTTTATGCCATAGGAAAATTCTATGGTGCTTTTTTATGCCAAAAATCATCCCGAAATGATTCCAAAATCCAATGTTTTTTCTTCTATAGTCAGCCAAAAGGTCGCCGCCCATAGTTTTCTCCCTCCGGGGTATCCGGGCGGCATAGAGGGCTACTTTTCCCCAAAAACAAGCACTTTTTCAGACCACCGAAAGGAGGTGATAAAATGGCGGTATTTCGGATCGAGAAAACCCGCGACTACACGGTGATGTCCAACCACCACCTGCGCAACGCAGGGCTGTCGCTGAAATCCAAAGGGTTGCTCTCCATGATACTGTTTTTGCCGGAGGATTGGAACTACATCACCAGAAGCCCATCCAAAATCTGCAAGGATGGCACGGACAGAATCGGTTCCGTTCTAAAGGCGCTGGAGCGAGCTGGGTACATAGTCTGCAACCGTATGCGGGACAGTAAAGGCAAGATCATGGATGAGCAGTATGTCATCTATGAGACGCCCCATCCTCCGGACACGGGCCAGCCGTATTAGGCCGAGCCGGATACAGTTTGTCCAGATACGGAAACCCCGGATATGGATAACCCATATCCGGAAAGAGGTGATGCAAGTGCAGGAAGAAACCTCTCAGTGTGCTGTCTCCCTCTGTTCGATTCTTTCATTAACTACTCGATGATTGAGGGAATCATTTTAATCTGTAATAGCAAATATTCTTCCCAGAGCCCTCCCGTTTCAGTTCGCTGGATGCCACTAATTTCCGCAGTGCCCCTTCGATGGAGCTAACACTGAGCGAAGGGCAAAGCTCACGGATGTCCTGCTTCGTAAAGCGGCCGATTTTCTCCATGGTAGCCCGGCGCACAGTCTCCAGGGCAGGGAGTTTGGTCTCCACCAGAGCAAAGCGATCTTCAAAGTCCTTGTAGGCGGAAAGAATAGTCCCCAACAGATACTTGATGAACGGAACCACATCTTCGGTGCCTTCATGCCATCCGATTTGCGCCTGGCCCAGGACATCATAATAGAGATCCTTGTTTTTTGCAATCTTGGCCTCCAGTGAGATATATTTGCCTACATAGAACCCGCTGCGGTAGAGCAGCAACGTGGTCAGCAGGCGGCTCATTCTGCCGTTTCCGTCGTTGAAGGGGTGAATACAGAGAAAGTCGTGGATGAACACAGGAATGACGATCAGCGGCTCCACTTCCATATTCCCAACAACCCGGTTATACTCCTCACAGATCCTGTCCAGGGCCTCCGGCGTTTCATAGGGGGCCAAGGGCGTGAACAAGTTCTCCACATGCCCGTCGGGACAGGTGGCGCTGATGTAGTTCTGTACGCTTTTTGTCCTGCCTGCCATGGGATTGTTCATGTGGCTGTAGAGAATCTTGTGGAGCTGCAGGATGTAGTTCTGGGTGATTGGGATGGCATCGAAGTTCTCGT
>CALXAZ010000056.1 GCA_944386395.1 uncultured Clostridia bacterium | reverse complement strand
AACCGTTTGTCTTACTACGTTTAATTTTGTTGCAAGATCTTCCTGAGACCATCCTTTTGTTTTGCGAAGTTTTTTTAAATTATCACTCAGCATACATATCGACCCTCCAAAAACTTAATATAATTATATTCAGAACAGACCGTTGCTTCAAGCAACGGATATTAACATTTTTGGATTTGACTGAAAATACAAGAAAAGCAGCCCACTAAAAAATAAAATTTTATACGCGCTTAACAACATATAAGCGAAACCTTTTGCTCATGACCAACAGCCTTTTTCGTGTTTTTAATTGTCTGTACCGGTTGGGCGTGAGCACACCAGGACATAGCCGTGCGCTGTTCCATCAAACTTTCAGCCGCTTTATCATCTCCTTTGAGGTTATGCTTCTTATGAGCATTCCTACTTCGACTATCTGCCAGCATACTATGGAGATAGCAGGAATGGACGTTTTGGTACAGAAGATCCATGCGATTGCATCAGTTATTGAAGGCGTTGTGGTGCTCGGGCATCTTTTGTATTATACTGCGACTTATTTGATTGCAAAATGTGCGATTGTGGTTCTACAGTTTTTTGATAATGATGAAAAAGCACAGAAGACTACAATCCCATCTGTGCTTTTGCTGTACATCGATTTAATTGTATCAGGGTATCAGGACATAAAAGGAACTGCTTTGGTTTGATAGAAGAAACTTAATTGACAATTCTATTTCTCACAATCGGTATGGATGTCGTATTATGGTTTCTGCGGCTGAAAACAAGGCTGACTGTTAGGTTTCCGTGAAAGACGACGGGTAGGAGGGTGACGGAGAAAACTATCAATGACCTGTAACATACGACCCATTATAGGTTAGAAAAGAGGCACCTGAAGAATTTCTTTCAGATGCCTCTTTTCTAAACAAGTAGTAATTAAGAAATGTGAAAATCACAGCATTCCCGCAGTGCATCCATGAACTTTTGCGCTGCCTTGGAGAAAACCTGATAGCGTTTCCAGATGATAGATGCTTCGGCTTCCATCTTGGGAAGAAGGGGGCGAAAGCACAAATTACTGTCACCACTTACATTGATTAGCTTATCGAAGCATATGGCGTAACCCAGTCCCTCCGCCACCATAAGCGAAGCATTAAATACCAGATTGTATGTTGCAACCACATTCAGCTTGGCAATATCCCGTTGCAACCATTTGATTATTGACCAGTCACCGCTTTTTTGTGCAGAAACAATCAGCGGTTTATCCCAGAGATCGTGAGGCTGAATATATTCTTTTTCTGCCAGAGGAGAGTCTTTCGGCATTAGCACACCCCAAATATCACGAATAGGGATTTCAATTGAGCTATAGATGCTTGTATCAACAGGACCGTATACCACACCAAAATCAATAAGCCCCCTGTCCAAATGCTCCTGGACAAAGGCAGCATTTCCACTGAGGATGTGGTAGTGAATGTCAGGATATTTTTCTTGTATGCTTTTAGCTGCTCTTGCAAAGATGCGAATCATGTCCGATTCGCCAGTGCCAATATAAACGTCTCCCGCAATAACTTCATCCGATAAGGAAACCTCTCTCTCTGTTATCCTGACCAGCTCGAGAATTTCCTCCGCCCGTTTTCGTAATATCATTCCCTCCTCGGTCAAAAGCACTTTGCGCGATCCTTTTGCCCCACGGATTAAAAGCTGTTTTCCAAGTTCCTCCTCCAGAGCCTTCAGCTGTGTGGAAAGTGTTGGCTGAGAAAGATGCAGAGACTCTGCTGCCGAGGAGATACTTTGTTCTCTTGCTACCGCTAAGAAGTACTGTAAAACACGCAATTCCATTGATATCACCCCCATAATAACAGAATAGCATAATATTCCATAGTTAACAACTATTGATTGCTCCTGTGTATAAGAATTTAATATATTATTGGCAGGTTAATTGTACTGAAAATAAAATCTAAAAGCAAAGGTGCGGCAACATGAAGTCGAACCGCGCAAAGAAAAGATTGATTGTTTACATCTTTAATTTGACACCATGGATATGAAAGAGATACGGGTCGTACTGGAAGCGTCAGCAAAGAAAACTTTGAAGAATTTGCTTCCACAGAGTGGAGCATTGTGTTTAATTTTAATATCAGAAGAGACCCGATACTACCACAGAGAAAATTACTAGCAAGCCTATTGCTTTTGGCAAAAATAGGCAAGAAAAAGAGATGGCAAATAAATTATATGTATAGTTTAGGAACTGTCACATCTAAAAAGTATAAAATAAATGGAATTTAAATGCTACGTTTGCAGGATAAGAAGTTTGAGAGCATGCCTAAATGTTTCTCGCAAGCAAGATAGAACGTCATGTGAAGGGGCAAATGGTCCAGGTATGTAATGGGGTATTTCTGTAATTTGGAATAACATAGTTAATACCTATTGAAATGTATTGGATATAAGTATTTGCTATCTACCCTGTTTTTATATATACTGAAGATGTAAAAAGTATAGATTTAAAATAAAGAAACGGAGCAATGATACAGTGAAAAACTGAGCTTATTACACTTTTAAGTACAGATGTGATATTGGGCATGTTCTTGGCAGGAGATGGAGGCTGAGCCATCGGATACCCAATCCACACAGAACAGCCATGTAGCAGATTAGCAGAATGAAGCCAAGGTGAAAAATAGCAGCAGTGCGTCTGATGAAACGACGGTTACGAAATTAATTGTGTGTTTCGGGGATAAAGTAGAGCCTTTTGTAATGAACTTGAAGAACAACGATACTGCTTACCGCTGCCGTCAGTGTCCACCTGCGGATCTAATCGATTAGAGATTTTATACCTACAACTGTGACGAGTTGGATGTGATGCAGTGCTGCGATGTACTCAGTTTCTATGAGATTCCTGATAATTCTGAAACGGTGACGTAGCACAAGCGAGGATGTTTTCTATTCCAGTTCCAGCCATGTTACACTGTATTATTATGACGCAGAGATTTCTTAAAAATATACAAAGACAGGCACCTTTGATGCTACCGAAGAGTTTATTTCCGTAGTAGAAAATAACTATGTTCTGGAGGGGTGGAGAAAGCAAATTGTTATCATAAGCAATAGGGAGTGAAACCAGTATTATGGATAGTAAAATGACAGTTAAGGACCTGATCCTGAATTTAAAAGCCGCTGGCTTTGAAGGGGATATGATTGAAAAGTATCTCTCCTGCTGGAAAGACGGGAAAATCAAAGAGCAGCTCAAACTGCTATCTGAAAAACGGGCAAGCATTTTGGATCACGTCCACAGGGAGGAAAAGCAAATTGACTGTCTGGATTATCTTGTCTATCAGATTGGGAAAGGCAAGGTCACAGTATAACTTTTGACTGACATATTGAACTGGGAATGGAGGAACAATCCGATGAAAATCATTCAGAATCAAACTTTTGACGAAGAGCGCGCTCTTTATGGGAAGAGAGATATTCAGGTGATCGATTGTGTGTTTGACGGTCCTGCCGATGGAGAAAGTGCCTTTAAAGAGGGAGCCAACATTGAAGTGCAGCGGTGTTTTTTCAACCTGCGCTATCCCTTCTGGCATGACCATGGACTTGTGATCCGCCATAGCGAAATGACGGAACTTTGTCGGGCGGCACTGTGGTACTCCGATCACATTGAAATTACCAATACCAAGCTACATGGCATCAAGGCGCTGCGGGAGTGCAGCGAGGTTATGATGCGGGACTGTGACATCATCTCGCCAGAATTCGGCTGGTCGGTTCACGCAATCACTATGGAACATTGTACTGCAGAAAGCGAATATTTTATGATGCGATCCAGTGGTCTGCGTTTTACCGATGTAACCTTCAAGGGAAAGTATTCTTTCCAGTACATTGAGAATGCTACATTTGATAACTGTCGTTTTGACACCAAGGATGCGTTTTGGCATGCAAAGAATGTTGTGGTACGTAACAGTGTGATCAAGGGTGAGTATCTTGCCTGGTACTGTGAAAATGTCACCTTTGAAAATTGCACAATTATTGGCACACAGCCACTATGCTACTGCAAGGGTCTTCGCTTGGTAAACTGCAAGATGGAAGGTGCGGACCTCGCTTTTGAGAAAAGCGAGGTACAGGCCACAATCTTGACACCGGTAATCAGTATCAAAAATCCTTATTCCGGTAATATAACTGTTCCCGCAGTGGGTGAGCTAATACGGGATGATGAAAACGCTAAGTGTGAGATTGTTTATATCAAGACAGCAGAACAGCAAAAGGAATGCTGCGCATAAAACAATGTACCGGAAATGGCGTTTCTGCCATTTCCGGTTTTGTTTTATTAGTAGAAGCCATATGGTTTTTTCCGCGACTGATCGATTCGATGCTATTGTTGGGCTTTTGGTCTGACATTTATATCTGGTTTTTGATAAAATGTCAAAATGTCATCAATTTGCCATAGGTATTATAATCTACGTTGGTCCTTACCTTACTGTTTGCTTTTTTAGTTTAAAGTTGCAGATCCTTTGTACATTGAAAACGGATTATTTCTGGTATTAGGTGTATTTTCGGGAACGCTTTTCTGGTGGTTTACTCTTTCTAGACGAGCAACAATGCTATAAAACAAATTAGATAAGGAAGTTTTTAAGCACATGGACAAGCAGTTTGGCGCAATCCTTGTAGTAATTGGCATTGTGATTTTGCAGGACATTTTTAATGTGAAGGAGTAAGGAGATGATCTGATGAAAAAAATGCTTTCTATTTTATTGACAGGTATGTTAATGCTGTGTTTTGCCGCCTGTACGCCTGAGAATACACTTTCTTCAAATGAAAAAGGTTCATCTGTGTTGGAATATGGCATTTCGGTAACCCAAAATGATATTTCTACTGTTGAAAATGCTACCTATGACGAGGAGAGTGTTACTTCCGGAACAGAGAGAAGTTCTTCTGTGCCCGAAAACAACGATTCTTTGGATGATAGTGGTATAGCTGTTGATGATGGCAGCAAAGATCAAAGTGAGGAAATAGAGGGAGAATCTGCTATGGGACAAGATACATTTTATGTTACGGTTGGGGATGAGATCTTTACGGCAACCTTTTCAGATAATCTCGGTGCACAGGCGTTGAAAGAGCTGCTTGCCGAAGGCCCTGTCACCATCCAGATGAGCGACTATGCCGGCTTTGAAAAAGTGGGATCTCTTAACCAGAGTTTACCCGCCAGCAACACCCAGATGACAACTCAGCCTGGAGATATCGTCTTATATCAAGAAAATCAGATCGTTATATTCTATGGCTCCAATTCTTGGAGCTATACCCGCTTAGGGAAGATCGATGACATCACCGGCTGGGAGGAAGCGCTTGGCAGTGGCGATGTTTCTGTAACCTTTTCTTTGACGGATCCGCAGTATTAAAGACCCTAAAGGAAAATAGAGAATTATGAGCGATTATATCTGTGCGCTTAGTGAGTTTGTAGAAAGAACCCATGTCTGCTATCCAAACCGCTATGGTCTGATGATTGCCGGTGACCTGTATACGGAAAGACCCTGGACAAAATAACGCGGCACATGGAAGTAATTGTGGGAGAGCTATATGGCAGAGTTAAGGAGCAAGGTCCCTGTGTTTACGCAAATGAATTGGCTCAGCGCGGCTTTGTGGTTTTAAACTTTGACCTGTGTTATATGGGTGAGAGCGAGGGCGAACCCCGCCATGTTTCCTCACTGGAATTATTTACTGAAAATTTTAGCGCAGGTGTGGATTTTCTTGGTCTGAAGCCGTTTGTGGATCGGGACAAAATCGCCGTTTTAGGTATTTACGGCAGCGGTGGGTTTGCGCTGTCTGCTGCGTAGGCGGATACACGTATCAAGGCGGTCGTCACAACAAGTATGTGTGATATGACTGTTGCGGCGAGAATGGGACAGACCTCTGAGCAGATTCTGGAAGTAAAAAAGCGGCTTTTACCCAACGGTAGAAGGACGCTGAAATGGTTATATGCCTGAATACATCCCCCCTTTCCTGGAAACACCGGTGGAGGAAATGCCGGCGGGTATGGGAAAACCAGATGCCGAGTGGTTCCGCTTCTATATATTGGCAGGAAAAATCAATAAAGATGTATTTCAGTTTTCTGGTCTGTTTTTGGACGCAGGATAAAAGGTCTCCGTGTAAACATAGTTATACGGAGACCTTATTGTGTTATCAACGACGCACTATGCGAAAGTGTTTTGTTGATGTTAGTTTTGATTTTGAAAGGAACGGAAGTCCATCTAATTACAAAAAGTATAAATTCAATCCCTATGAAAATAATAGATGTGGCCGGTGAAAGAGTAGGCTGAGTAATGTTACGGGATTGGAGTGCATATGTGTGCTGTGAAAAAAACAATAGCAGAATTTTGCAGAAAAAGGTTACCTACGATTTTTATAGAATTGCGATATAAGTATCTGAAGAGTAACAAAATGTTTACATTTGATGGGGCTTTGAGCTATTGAAAAAAGCTTATGGGTATGATATACTATGCCGGTAACGGCGGCAAATGTACTGAAATTTTAAGCGAAAGGAGAAGCTTATGGCGAAAAAAGATTCCGAACGGGAGCGCCTGATGGAAGGAATAGACGTCAAGGGGCGGGGTATCGGATACTGGTTTAAAAATGTATTTTTATATCACTATCGTGTGCATGTTATAGTTGCACTCTGTGTAATAATTTTTGGTAGCCTTATAATATATGAGTTTGCTACAAACGAAGAAACCGATTATACGATAACGATTGCGACCGACAAAGCTGTTACAGAGTCTATGCTCGAAGGTCTGAGTGACATAGTTGCAGAAACTGTCGGGGACCTGAATGGGGATGGGAATGTAGTCGTAGAGGTGATAAATTATCAGATAAGCCTCGCTAATATATCAGAGGATCAGTCAAACTACCTTACGGCACTCGATAGCCTGATAATGGGCGAACCAAATAACGTTTTGTATATTTTGAGCGAAGAGCTTGTTGAAAGGTATGGAGCGGACTGGTTTGAATATTATGACGACTATGACATTATAACGGAAGAGACAGAGTATTATAATGAGCAAAACGGCATTGAATCTGAGAAAAGTTCATATCTTTATATAAATGATCTTCCGGTATTCGCGGGAATGTTCGGTGAGGATGACCAGCCACACTATCTGTGTATAAGGGGCTGGACAATATCGGACAAGGAAAATGAGGAATATATAGAGCTGTACAACCGTACATTTGATGTGGTTCGGGCAGTTCTTTCAGAAACAGAGTAGAAAGAAAATTCCGCGGGTAGAGTAGCTACCTGAGGAATTTTTGTATAAAAAGGTAGTTAAGATGGATTTTAGAAATGTAGCAGGAAGATTGAAAAATATTCGTCCTACGCTCTTTGTTGCAATCAGCTTTCTTGTAGTTATACTATTAGGAGCAGGGTTATTGTGCCTACCTTTGGCAACAAAGAGCGGCAGGTCTGCGGGCTTTGTGGACAGCCTATTTGTTGCTACGTCGGCAACCTGCGTTACCGGACTTTCTCCTATGGATACATGGAGCTTTTGGTCGCCGTTTGGGCAAGGGGTAATTCTGGCGCTGATACAGATAGGCGGGCTGGGGTTTATGACGATGGTGACAGTTTTTTCCTTTCTGCTTAGAAGACGTATAGGTCTGCAGGAGAGGCTTATAATGGTCCAGTCGATGAATATCACAGATATACACGGAGTTGTAAGATTGGTGCGGCTTGCCCTCTTTGGCACGTTAATATTCGAGGGTATCGGAAGCGTTATACTGGCAATATGTTTTATACCTGATTTTGGGATTGTAGATGGAATAATAAAGGGCATATTCCATTCAGTGTCGGCGTTTTGCAATGCGGGATTTGACCTTATGGGTGAGGTGGACCCGGGAGGGAGCCTTGCACCGTATGCGACGCATCCGGTAGTTAATCTTGTGATAATGGCCCTGATAATAATAGGGGGGCTTGGATTTTTTGTCTGGGAAGATATATACATAAACAGAAAGTTTTCAAAGTTGCGAGTACATTCGAAGCTTGTACTGGTTATGACTGCAGGGCTTATAGCTTTTGGCACGATTTGTATATTTCTGCTTGAGTATTCTAATGACGGGACAATAGGGGAGATGAATATATTTGAAAAGTTTATTGCCTCCATGTTCCAGTCGGTGACTACGAGGACTGCAGGATTTGCCACGGTAGATCAGGGGGCACTCACAAGTGGTTCAAAGTTTATAACGGTAATGCTGATGTTTGTAGGAGGATCTCCTGGCTCGACTGCTGGAGGGTTGAAGACAACGACATTTGCGTTGCTTATAATTGGTTCCTTCCAGCTTATACGCGGGAATAAAGATGTGAATATCTGGAAAAGGCGTGTGTCACTCCGTCAGATACTTAGCAGCGGTACGCTTTTTGCTATGATGGTATTCCTGGTTATAATAGGCGTTTTCGTGATGATGATAAGCGAAAATCTGGATATGTCGGACATGATGTTTGAGGTCGTTTCAGCGATAGGTACAGTTGGTCTTTCAACAGGTATAACCGGAATACTAGGAGTACCATCGAAGATAATTTTGACTGTGCTTATGTATCTGGGAAGAGTTGGGATTATGACGATAGGGATTGCCGCGATGATGGGTCCTGGTTCGGAAAAAAATATAAGATATCCCAAAACAAGTATAATGATAGGATAAAAGTCTTTTGAAATGAGGGACATGAAAGATGAAATCGTTTCTGATTGTGGGAATGGGTCGCTTTGGAGAAACGCTTGCAACTGAGCTGACAAGGCTCGAGCATGAGGTACTCGTTATTGATAGCGATGAGGACAAGATACAAAGGATATCTAACATAGTGACCCATGCGGTAATAGGAGACGCAACCGATGAATCGGTATTGCGTTCGATAGGTGTGCGCAATTTTGATCACGTAATAGTTGCAACGTCTGAGGATCTGGAGACCAGTGTTCTCGTGACGATAATGCTAAAAGAGCTCGGAGCAGCAAATGTGATATGCAAGGCGAAGAGTGAAATACATAAGAGAGTGCTTGAACGTGTGGGAGCGGATAGAGTAGTGATCCCTGAGCGCGATATGGGACGGAGGCTAGCGAGGAGCATTGCATATGCTAATATAAGCGACTATATTGAGATAGCGACAGATTGCAGCATTATAGAGCGGGTAGCTCCGGCAGAGTGGATCGGAAAGACTCTGAGAGAACTTGATATCCGTGCAAGATATGGAGTTACTATAATTGGTATACAGGATAAGGCAAAAACAAGGTTTAAGGCGTCTCCAGAGGCAGATTACAGGATACAGCCGGGAGACTTGATGATAATAGTTGGAGACAAAGAGACTCTTATGCCGCTTATTTCTGGTGGACTTCGATGACAGAAAGGGTTACAAGCCGGCACAATCCTGCGGTTTCACATCTGGTAAAGCTGCTGTCTCAGCGAAAATACCGGAGGATGAATGGGGAGTTTGCGGCGGAGGGTACAAAGCTTCTGTTCGATGCGATTGCCGGAGGAGCAGATGTGCATACTGTATTTCAGGCAGAGGGGTCTGATATTCCGGCTCTTCCTGTCGGGATAAGGCATATTCAGCTACCTGAACGGTTGTTTGAAAGTGTATCTACGCAAAAAAGCCCGCAGGGAGTGATCTTTACTGCGGGCATACCTGTCCCTCCGGATCTTCCGAAAGATGGAAGATTTGTTGTTCTGGACGGGGTGCAGGACCCCGGAAATCTTGGAACGGTAATGCGGACTGCGGCGGCGATGGGACTCGATGGGGTGTTTTTGTGTGGTGGCTGTGCAGATGCTTTTTCCTATAAGACGGTGAGAGCGTCGATGGGAGCAGTGTTTCGGGTTCCAGCATACGAGTATAGTATTGATGAGCTTGGGAGCTTTTTAGCAGAGAGGGATTTGACACTGCTTGCGGGTATGCCGGCGGGAGAGTCTCTGGATGTTCGCTGCGTGGATTGGAGTACTAATGTGGCAGTAGTAGGAAGCGAAGGTCAGGGAGTTAGCAACGGCATCCTAAAACTTGCAGGAGGAAGTTTTAGGATACCGATGGCAGCTGGAACTGAGTCGCTGAATGCTGCTGTTGCTGCCGCAATAATAATGTGGGAGATGTCAAAGAAACGATAGGAGGCGTTGAGATGGCTCTGATGAAATATTGGCTTTGGCTGTCTGGTAAAGCGAGGATAAGTGCGCAGAAAAAGGCTGCGCTTTTAAATCATTTCGGGACAGTTGAAAATCTCTATTATGCGGAGAACAAAAGCTACCTTGAAACAGAGGGGATAACGCCGGAGGATATTAGGCTTTTGTCGGATAAAAGCTTTGACAGGGCGGAGCGGATAATGGAGGACTGCGAGAAAAGCGGGATTAAGGTAGTGACAATTCAGGATGCTGAGTATCCTGATAGACTTAAAAATATTTTTGCGCCGCCTGTTGTTCTTTACTACCGGGGAACATTTCCGGTGTTTGATGAGGAAGCGGCAATTGCTATTGTTGGGACAAGAAGCGGAACTGCCTATGGAAGAATAGTGACTGAGCGCCTTGGTTATGATATTTCGCGTGCAGGAGGCTATGTAGTCTCGGGTATGGCGCGCGGGCTGGATGCGTGCGCGCATATGGGAGCACTAAAAGCTGGCAAACCGACAGCAGCGGTGCTCGGAAGCGGACCTGACATAGTTTATCCAGCAGAAAACAGGGAACTATATGAGGATATCGTTGCGGCAGGCTGTGTTCTTTCGGAGTATCCTCCAAAAACCAGAGTGGACGGAAGAAATTTTCCCTCAAGAAACAGAATAATAAGTGGATTGTGCCTTTGCGTTGTGGTCACTGAGGCAGGGTCAAAGAGCGGAACTCTTATAACTGCGGATCATGCGCTTGAGCAGGGACGTGATGTGTTTGCTGTTCCTGGGAATATCGATTCCCCTGGAAGTGCAGGAACAAACGCGCTTATCAAGGAGGGAGCAAAGCTTATCACAAGCGCTGAGGATGTTATCGCGGAATATGCGCCTCATTTCCCGCGTAAACTATCGTTTGGAGGCAGCAGAGCCTCTTTTGTTAAAATGGGGGATAAGAGGGTACAACTGGATGTAGGCAAAGGTCCAAAAGCACGACGTGGTGTACAGCAAAGTGTGGAAAAAGCTGTCGCTAAGCCGGAAAAAGACAGGATAAAACAGAAAAAGACATGGGAAGAGGCAATAAAAG
>CALXAZ010000055.1 GCA_944386395.1 uncultured Clostridia bacterium | reverse complement strand
CGTCAAAATCCATACCATATTCCCGTCCAACAGCCGCCGCCGCAAGCGCGTTCATCACATTATGCCGCCCTGCCGCGGGGACCCTCACGCTAAAGCTTCCCTCACCGCAGACAATATCAAATGTACTCCCTTCTGTGCTTTCCCTGATATTTTCTGCACGGATATCACTGTTTTCGTTCTCTATACCAAAATACACCGTCCTGAACCCGAGCCCTGCCTTCTTCTCCCAGAGCAACGGTTCGTCACCATTCAGTATCAGCACGCCATCCTCCGGCAGCCCTTCCGCTATTTCCAGCTTCGCTCTCAGTATCCCTTCACGCGACCCGAGAAACTCTATATGGGCAGTGCCAATATTTGATATGACTGCCACATCAGGAAGCGCTGCGCGTGTGCTCTGCGATATTTCTCCAAAATGGTTCATCCCCATCTCGAAAACAGCCGCCTCATGCTCTCTTCCAAGCTTTAGTACAGAAAGCGGTACCCCTATTGTATTATTCAGGTTCCCCTCGGTTTTGAGAGTGTTAAATTTTACCCCCAGTACCGCAGCTGTCATCTCCTTTGTCGTGGTCTTTCCCACGCTTCCTGTTATCGCTGTAACCTTGACCGGGAATTTTTTGCGATAACCCGCAGCAATCTGCTGCAATGCCAAAAGTGTATCCTCCACTTCCAGCGTACCGCTTCCAATGTTTCCCCGAGAGGACAATACACATGCCGCTCCTCTCTCTCGCGCCTTTGCAATGTAGTCATGCCCGTCAAAGTTCTCTCCCCTTAACGCGACAAACAGCTCTCCGGCACATATCGTCCTTGAATCTGTAGATATGCCGCTCACATTAAGCTCCGGGTCTATCCCGCAGAGCTTTGCACCGCAAAAGGTCGCGATTTCCCCAATCTTCAGAGATTCCATACTCTATCCTCTCGTCTCTGCCAGATGGTCGCGCACTATCTCGCGCTCGTCCATATGGTATTTTTCCCCGTTTATCTCCTGATATGTCTCCTGACCCTTTCCGGCAAGCAGCACCACATCCCCCGGCTTTGCATTGTCCATTGCCCAGCATATTGCCTCTACCCTGTCCGGTATCACTACGCGAGGAATACTGCCATCCATTCCCGCAAGTATGTCATCTATTATTGCTTCGGGTCGCTCTGTGCGGGGGTTGTCAGAGGTAACAACCGCTATATCTGCAAATTTTTCAACTGTTTTTCCCATTATTGGTCGCTTTGTCGCATCGCGGTCTCCGCCGCAACCAAACACCGCTATAACATCACCTTTGGCAAATCCTTGTACTGTTTTCAATATATTTTCAAGCGCGTCAGGTGTATGAGCATAGTCTATCATCACGGTATAGTCGGTCCCGGTAGGAACGACCTCGGCCCTACCCTTTACCCCCGTACACTCTTTCAGCGCTGATGCTATATCCCGTAGTTCAAACCCAAGCGCCAGCCCGCAGCCCACAGCCGCAAGCGCATTGTACACAGAAAAATCCCCCGGTATCCCCAGCACTATCCTGGCTATCTCCCTGTCTGTAAGTGCCTCAAATTCTACCCTGTCCGGGAAAAGCCTTACATTCTTTGCTGCTACCGCAGCGTTCCCGTTCTTTTCGCCGTATGTCAAAAGCTCACATTTTGCAATCTCTGCAAGCTTTCTGCCTGCCGGGTCATCAATATTGATTACCCCTTTTTTACACATCTCAAAAAGCTTTGCCTTGGAAGCAAAGTAGTCCTCCATTGTGATATGGAAATCGAGATGGTCCTGGGTGAGGTTTGTAAACGCGCCAACGTCATACTCAACATCAGCCACGCGCCCGAGCTTGAGCGCATGCGACGACACCTCCATCACCGCGTATTCGGCTCCGCTCTCCACCATCTCCCGAAAGAGTAGTTGCAGCTCAAGCGACTCCGGCGTTGTCCGGACAGCTTCTTCCGTCCGTTTACCGGTGATGATCTCGTTTGTACCTATAAGACCGACCTGCTTCCCCGTACAGCGCTCTATGATGTGCTTTACAAGATATGTCGTGGTGGTCTTGCCGTTTGTCCCTGTAATCCCAACCACTTTCAGCTTCTTTGTCGGCTCTCCACAAAAATTTGCCGCTGCCTTTGACAGTGCCAGGCGCGAGTTTTCAACGATGATACACGGCAGCGCAATACCTTTCTCTTTTGTTACCATGACCCCTATCGTTGCAGCCTCTGGCGGGGCCTCCATTATCACACACGCAGCCCCGGCCTTTGCCGCGCTGTCTATATATTCAGCTCCATTCTCCTTAAATCCCGAAACCGCTACAAAAAGCCCGCCGGGCTTTACCTTGCGCGAGTCGTTATATATCCCCGTTATCTCCAGATCAGGGGAGGCATTTCCTCCCAGGATATCCATGCCCGCAGTTATCTCCCTCAGCTTCATGCGTTCCAGTCCTTTCAGATGCGGGACCCGAAGCAAAATTACTGTGGGTCCCACTCAATTTTATCAATATATCTAGTATGCAAAATCTCCAACTGCAGAGTCCTTAAACTCTACATCTATTACGCTTCCGCGCGCAACCTCGGTGCCATACTCAAGGCTCTGCGAAGTTGCCTTAACCGTAGCAACCTCCTCTGTAAGCGCTCCCGACGGACTCATATACAGTCCCGCGTTTACAATCGTCCGGTTCGCCTCTTCCGGCGACATTCCCACAACATTCGGAACCGTAACTGTATCCGACGGAACATCGTCCTCGGTGTAGAGTATAACTTCTGAGGAAGTAGTTATCTTTGCCCCGTCAGCCGGAAGTTGCCCCGTCACAACATCCCCTTCGCCTACTACCTTATATGTCATCGATTTGTTATTCAGCACCTCTTCCGCATCCTCAACACTCCAGCCGGTCACACCTGGCATTGTTACCTCGCTGCCAAACAGCTCCTCACCCGTATATGACTGCTCTACGCCCAGATACGGCAACATTTCAGCAAGTATCTTTCCTGCTAGAGGTGCCGCAAGATATCCTCCAGAGCGCTGACTCTGAGGTATTTCTTCACCCGGAGTATCCAACAGCACCAGCAACGCTATCTGCGGATCTTCTGCTGGAGCCACGGCAAGAAACGAAACAACATACTTTCCTGTCGTATCTTCTGTCGCGGATATCTTTTCGGAAGTGGCTGTCTTTCCGCCTATCGAATAGCCTGCCACCTGCGCGTTTCTTCCGCTTCCGTCGTCAACGACAGCCTGGAGAAGCTGCCGCATCGTGGTCGACGTCTCCTCCGATATCACCTGCCGTACAACCGTTGGCTCAACCGTCTCCTGCACTACGCCGTTCGAGTCTACAAATTCCTTGACAATATGCGGCTGCATCAGGTAGCCTCCGTTTACAACAGCGCAAGCAGCAGTTATCAGCTGTATCGGAGTAACTGTAAAGGTCTGCCCAAAGGAGGCAACCGCAAGCGAAACATCATTTGAAAGGAAATCGTTATAATCGTGGAGAAGCCCCGATGCCTCCCCGGGAAGATCGATTCCCGTTTTCTGACCAAACCCAAATGCCTGAAGATATTCATAAAACTTTTCCTGCCCCACCTTGAGTCCAATCGATATAAAAGCAGGGTTGCATGAATTCTGAAGTGCACGGGTAAGCGTCTGCTCCCCATGACCCGCCTTTTTCCAGCAGCTTATCGGCTTGGACCAGCCTGCCACCTTGGCCGAGCCGGTGCAGGTGAAGGTGGAGTCCAGCGTAACCACGCCCTCCTCAAGTGCCATGGAGCAGGTAATTATCTTGAATATAGAGCCCGGCTCGTATGTATCCGCAACGCATTTGTTGCGCCACTTTTCCAGCAGTATCGCAGTCTTTGCCTTGTCATACTCTTCCCCCTCCAGCTCTGCTATAGAGGCTTCCTCCTCCTCGGTAAGGGTCCTTGGAGAATTGAGATCGCTTCCTCCCGTAACTGCCATCCCCAATATTTCACCTGTCTTTGGCTCCATCACTATCGCCGCGCCTCTGTTTTCAACATAATCGTCTATCACTGCCTGCTCAAGATGCTTTTCTAGAAGGTGCTGTATCGTTTCATCGATTGTAAGCACTGCACTCAGCCCATCCTCGGCATCATAATATTTTTCATAGGTATCAAACATTGAGGTTCCCTTTGCGTTTTTCAGCGAAACTATCTTGCCTGCAGTGCCAGCGAGCTTTTCATCGTAATACATCTCAAAGCCCTCGATGCCATCGTTATCCACATTTACAAACCCCAGTACCTGCGACGCAAACGTACCATACGTATAATAACGCTTGGTATCAGGCTCTATCTGTATCGCATCAAGATCATTATCGGTCTTGAACTGGCGCACCTTCTCAATAACATCTGCCTCTAGCTTCCTTGCTATACTTTGGTAGTAGGAGTCTTTCTTCTGCGTCTTTTCATATATTGTGTCATAATCTATCCCAAGTATCTCCGAAAGCCCTGATGCTATCAGCCGCGACTCCTCTTCGTAATTTTCACTATCTATATATTTCGGTGCGATATATACGCTCTCAACGCTCGCGCTGATAGCAAGCGTCTTATAGTTTCTGTCATATATCGTGCCGCGGTTTGCCTCGATAGTGGTACCTCTTGTCTGCTGACTGAGAGCTTTCTGCTGCCAATATTCATGTTCACTTATCTGTAGCTTATATAGCTGCGCTATGAGCGGGATAAATATCAAAAATCCGCATACAACAAGCAGAAATACCGTCCGCCCGAGTATTGTTCTGTTAGCCTTTTCATCGTTTGTAAGCGGCATTTTGCCGCTGCCTTTTGAAACCATCCAGCCGCCCCCTTTTTATGGCTATCTGAAAAACAAGGAGCAAGAAATTATTATTTCTCACTCCTATCCCTTTACCTATTTCCAATATAATCCTTCCAAAGCTTTTTTATGCCATTCAGAAAGGTAAAATATGTGCTAGTTCAAAAAATCCACTGCTGCAAGAAAAAACGTCTTTACACTCGTTAGAAAATCCGAATCACTGTCTGAACCTCCATATATCTCCGCATGATCTGCCTTGGAGATACCTATATAGGTTATCTGATCGCTTGCCGGCATTACCATGCCGAGCGCCGAAGCCTGTTCCTCAAGCTCCCTAGAGTTAAGCCCCCGGTCATATTCTATCTGCAGCTTTGCCTCAGCATTTTTCAGCTCACTCAACTCATTCTGCATATTTGCACGAGCTATCGAAAGTTCGTTTAACTCAACATAGTTTAATACAGTAAGAAACATCACCGCAAGCACAACAACCGCGCTCAGAGCTATCGTGACCATTGCCGGCAGCCTTACGCTCCTTGCCTTTGTCTCGCTTCTTGCCTGTGTCCGCGCTGTCACTCGGACGCCTGTCGCCGCCTGCTCATTTTCAATTGCCTGTCTGACCCTGAGACGTCTATCAAAACGCGAGAGATCATATCCAATACTCTCATTCGATTCCAATTTTCTCGCGGCACTTGCACCTGACATACACGTTTCCTCTTTACCGTTATATTTTTTCCCCTACCCGGAGCTTTGCGCTCCTCGATCTGGGGTTAGATTCAATCTCATCTCCGGACGGCTCCAGCGCCTTCCGGAAAACCTGCTTAAAGCTCGGCTTCTTTCCGCACACACACACCGGAAAATCCGGCGGACATATGCATCCCTTCGCTTTTTCATTCAGAAAATTTTTGACCATCCTATCCTCAAGCGAGTGAAAGGTTATCACCACAAGCCTCCCACCAGGCAAAAGCAATCTCTCAGAAGCATCCAGCGCATCTTTCAACGCTCCCAGCTCATCATTCACCGCAATACGTATTGCCTGGAAACTGCGCTTTGCCGGATGCTGCTTTTCCCGCAGCGCCTTTGCCGGCATTGCACTTTTTATTATCTCAACCAGCCTGTCGGTAGTGTCTATCGGACGGTTATCAACTATCTTTGCCGCTATCTGCGGCGCATAGCGTTCCTCTCCATACTCGTAAAGTATACGCTTTATGTCTCCATATTCCCACTCGTTTACTATGTGCCATGCTGTGAGCGGAGACTGCCTGTCCATCCTCATATCAAGAGGCGCTGCCCCCATATAGGAAAACCCGCGCTCCTCATCATCAATCTGCGGAGAGGATACACCAAGATCCATCAGTATCCCATCCACCCTCTCTATCCCGAGCTCAACAAGACGCCTTGCAACCTCTCTAAAGTCGCTCTTCACAAGTGTTACCCTGTCTCCAAAAACTGCCAGTTTCGGCTCCGCAGCCTCAATTGCCTCAGCGTCCCTGTCAAAACAAATAAGCCTTCCGCTATCCAGCCTCTTTGCTATCTCTACCGAATGCCCTGCCCTGCCAAGGGTGAGGTCAACGTATGTCCCGTCCGGCTTTATGGCAAGTGCATCTATCGCCTCATTAAGAAGCACCGGTACGTGGGAAAATTCCATCCTGTGCCCTCTCTTGTCAGAAACCTATTTTGTCCATATCCTCCGCCATACTTTCAGCGTCATATTCCTCGTTCATCCTGTCCCAGCGCTCCGCGTTCCATATCTCCGCACGGCTTCCGACACCTATTATGGCAACCTCTTTCTCGAGAGACGCATGCTCCCTGAGCGCCATCGGTACAACGATTCGTCCCTGAGCGTCAAGCGTGCAATATTCAGCGTTTGCAAAAAACATCCTCTGCATTCTTCTTGCTCTTGAAAGCGGAAGATTTTTGAGCTTCTCCTCTATCTCACCCCATCCAGCTTCAGGGTACACAAAAAGGCAGTTATCAAGCCCCTTTGTAACATAAAAGCGCTCACCAAGCTCCTCGCGCAGCTTTGCCGGGACAAATAACCGCCCCTTAGCATCTATGTTATGTCTAAAAGTTCCATTCACCCTGATTACCTCGCAGTGCGTTATGCATGGGATTTTGCTCCACTTGTCACCACCAGTGATGTTTTCAGTATAATACTGCAAGGCAAAAATTGCAAGGCTTTTTCAAACTTTTTTCAAACATTTTTTGTTATTTTTAGCTGATATCTGCGATTTTTATGTATAAAACATTTGTTCTGTAACTCGTATGTAACTCTTTCGTTGCCTTTTTCCCAGATATTTACAGGCTTTTTGTCAATATTTTCTTATGTAAACCCAAATGATTATTTAAACGGAACATGCCCTTTCTATTTCTCTTGTCACAACAACTTGAAAGAATTATGTCTACTTACACCTATATATTGTACTCAAAAGAGTATTACGTGCAAAACAAAAAACCTTCCATTTGTTTTTATACCAAACTATCCTTAACTTTTTCAGAAAAAAACACCTGTCCAAAGACAGGTGTTCCCAAGAGGTGTTATTTTGATACAGCCTTAAACCGGCTTCTTGAATCGTGTACTTCCTTTAGCGCCTCGGTGAGAGCCTCCTCCGTGCGCTTGAGTGCATCATCTACATACTGGTTTGTAACAGCCCGAATCTCCCGAGACTTTGTCTCGGCATTTGTCATCATCTCATTTGCCTTCTGCTTTGCAGCAATGAGTATCTCCTCTTTTGACAGCATCTGCCTTGCGCGCTCCTCTGCCTGGCGCTTAACAGCATCAGCATCCCTCTGCGCATTGGCAAGAATGTCATTCTTAGTGGCAACTATCTTACGCGCCTGCTCAAGCTCACCTGGCATTGTAGCATTTATCTCGTCCAAAAGCTCTAGCACCTTTTCCCTGTCAAGCACGCACTTTGCCCCGCCAAATGGCATCGTAAACGAATCCTGTACCATATTGTATAAAACATTCAACAATTCTTCAACGCTCTCAGCCATTATACAGTCCTCCATCTAAATTCATCCCGCATTTTACGTCTTTCTCTAAATCCCAGGAAACTTTTCCCTCATCCGCCTTATCACAGCTTCAGGTACAAGCTCAGATATGTCCCCCCCATATGAAGCAACCTCTCGCACTACGCTGGAGCTGAGAAACATATACCGATCGTCGGCAGTGAGAAACATAGTGTCGAGCGCAGGGTTGAGCTTTTTATTTATAAGCGCCAGTTGAAATTCGTATTCAAAATCACTCACAGCCCGCAGCCCCTTTACCAGCACCGCGTTACCAACCTGTTTTGCAAAATCTGCAAGCAGCCCCTCTGCCGCAACTACCTCCACATTTTTAAGACCACTTATCGAGCTGCGTATCATCTCAGCGCGCTCCTCAGGCTCAAAGAGATAGCTCTTTTCACTGTTACGCATCACCGCAACCACAAGCCGGTCAAATGTCTCGGATATCCTTCTGATTATGTCGATATGTCCGAAGGTAACCGGGTCGAAGCTTCCGGGATATATTGCTGTTTTCATCTTCCGGATTCCTTTCCTGTCAGTCCCTGCGGTAGACAGTGATTTTTGTCTTACCGTAGAGATACTCCCTCCCTTTGGTTATGCCCTCCGGAGGCTTGTCAAGCTGGAGCTCTCTCGGACTTTCAACGATTATTATACCATTAAAATTCAGCATGTCAAACTCTGAAATCGATTCCAGTATTTTTTTGTAATATCCTGCCGCATATGGCGGATCTGCAATTATTATATCGAACGGCTCCCCTCCGCGCGAAAGAAAAGACTTAAAATCAGACACTACAAACCTTGCTCTACCCTGAAATTTACATTTTTCAACGTTTTCCCGAACAATTTTTGCAGCAGCACGGTCGTTTTCCACAAACACGCACTCCCGGGCTCCTCGGCTTATCGCCTCTATCCCCATCTGCCCAGAGCCTGCAAACAGATCAAGAACCCTCCTGCCTTCAAGCTCAAACTGAATTATGCTAAAAACTGCTTCCTTAACCTTTTCCGAGGTGGGTCGTGTGTGTTCCCCTTCAAGGGTGCTTAGCCGCCTGCCCCTGGCTTCTCCGGATATCACCCGCATATTTAACCTCCTGTATTTTCTTCTGTGCTGTCTTGGTGAAAATAGGCATAGACCTTTGCCGCCACGCCCTTTGGAACGGCAGCGGCTATCTCGTCCTCCCCTGCTTCCCTTATCCTTTTCACACTGCCAAAATGCTTTATCAGCGCCGCACGGCGCGCCTTCCCCACGCCCTCAATCTTGTCAAGCTCAGAGCCATATACCCTTTTCTTCCTCAGCTGACGGTTATATTCTATCGCAAAGCGATGCGTCTCCTCCTGTATTCTCCCAACAAAGGCAAAAAGCTGCGGATTTGTCGATATAGCGATCTCCCTGCCATCCGGTGCCTGAAGCGCCCTGGTACGGTGGCGCCCATCCTTGACCATACCGAACACCGGCAGATCTATTCCCAGCACTTTTGCAGCATTTAAAGCAATTTTGGCATGTATATCTCCTCCGTCTATAAGCAGTATATCCGGCATTTCAGAGAATTTTTCATCACCGTCAAGATATCTTTTAAAACGGCGGGTTATTACCTCGCGCATCGAACCGTAATCATCCTGTCCATCTGTCCCCTCGATCTTGAACCTCCGATATCCCTTCCTGTAAGGCGCACCGCCTTTAAACACCGTCATCGATGCAACTATGTCGCTGCCTGACAGGTTCGAGATATCATATGCCTCTATTCTCTGAGGAAGCTTTTCCATACCGAGTGCTTTCTGGAAGAGGATAAGGTTTCTTTCATTGCGGTCCTGCCTTGTCGTTACACGCTCAGCCTCTTCCCGCGCATTCTTCTCCGCCAGTTTTACAAGCTCGAGCTTCTCCCCGCGCTTTGGCACAACTATCGATACCTTGCGCTCAGCCGCCCGGCTCAACATCTCCTCGAGACTTTCCCTGTTATCAATATCACATGGCAGCAGTATCTGCCTTGGAAGGGCAGGGCGCCCCACATAGTACTGGGTGAGATATGCATCCAGAACAGACGACACATCCTCTTCTACCGATTGCTCTATGAGCTCCACATCCTTGTCGAGTAGAGCCCCATCTATATAATGCAGCACGGCTATCGCCCTCTTTGCTCCAAAAAACGCCCCCACTATATCAGTATCTGCCATAGTTCCGCTGACAACCTTCTGTCTCTTGCCAAGCTGGATTATGGCATTATATCTGTCCCGCAGTGCCGCCGCTTTTTCAAAGCGCAGCTCCTCTGCTGCTTTCTCCATCTCAGCATACGTCTCCTTCGAGACCTCCTCAAATTTCCCCTCCAGCAGCTTTACTGCCCGGAGCACAAGGTCGCGGTGCTCCTCCTCAGACAGCTTCCCTGCGCATGGGGCATAACATCTCCCCATGTGGAAATTGAGGCACGGGCGCTCCTTTCCGATGTCCCTTGGAAACTTCCTGTCGCAGTCGGGTAGGTGGAACACCTCTCCGAGTGCATCGATCACCTGCTTTGTCGTATACCTCCCACCATATGGTCCAAAATACCTTGCCCCATCGTTTTTCAGCTTGCTGTCCATTTCAAACTTTGGAAACGGCTGCTTGAGGTCTATCCTGATAAATGGATATCCCTTCCCGTCCTTGAGCAGAATATTGTATTTTGGCTGATGCCGCTTGATGAGCGAACACTCCAGAACAAGGGCCTCAAATTCGCTGTCGGCAACGATATAATTAAAATCATTGACATTTGAAACCATATTCTTTGTTTTTTTAGTATGGTTCTGCGAATCCTGAAAATATTGGCTCACCCGGTTTTTCAGCTGTTTTGCCTTGCCAACGTATATCACCTCGCCAGATTTGTCCAGCATGATGTACACTCCTGGCTTATATGGCAGCGAGAGCACCTTTTCCTTTATTCTTTTTAATGTCTGTTCGTCCACTTTTACTCTCCACATATCTGCCAATCTGTCCCTCTGGGACATGATTTGCCCATAGTTAACAAAATCCCGCCCTTTCGGACGGGATCAATTTGTTTTTACTTATTCGGAGAAATTAGAAGCAATGAGCTCTTCCAGTGCAAGCACAGCTTCCTCTTCGTCCACGCCGTCGGCCATTAGCTTTATCGTTGTGCCCTTGATGATCCCGAGCGAAAGCACGCCAAGAAGGCTCTTCGCATTTACCCGCCTCTCATCCTTTTCTACCCAGATGCCGCATTTGAACTCATTTGCTTTCTGGATAAAAAACGTGGCCGGACGAGCGTGCAGACCAACCTGATTATTTACCGTAACTTCCTTAGTAAACATAAAGGATACCTCCAAATAAACTTTAAAAAAACCTGCTATACCCTCATATCTTCCTGTGTATACCTGTAATATTATCAAACAAAAACCGGTTTCGTCAACCTCTTTTGGACAATCCCTCTACTTCTAAAATCAGAATTGGTTACTTGACCAAACTAAAATTAAAACTTTTAGCTTTCTTTATTTTTTTTCCACAAATCGGGCGTCTCCCTTATAGTTCTACAACAGTAACTCCCATTTCTCCCTCACCAAACACGCCAGCTCTAAACGACTTGACATGTCTGTTGCCTCTCAGATACTGCTGAACCGCTGCACGGAGCGCCCCCGTCCCCTTCCCGTGGATTATGGTGACGGTATTCAGGTTTGACATGATGGCTTCGTCAAGGAATTGCTCAAGGTCGTGAAGCGCCTCGTCGGTCGTCATCCCACGGAGATCCAGCTCTGTTGATACCTTGCGCGTCCCAAGCTCCCGCTTCGGCGTAGTGACATACGCCTTTACCGGGTCGGCAGGCGGCGTATACTCCACAAGCTCTACCTCATCCTGCTTAAGCGAGACCTTTAATATCCCTGCCTGCACGGTGAGGTTCCCAGAGCTATCTGGCGGAGTGAGGACAGTCCCTGTCGTCCCGATATTTAGAAGCTTTACCGTGTCGCCTGCCTTGAGCGGTCGCGGTGGCTTTTTCCCACGCTGCTTTTTCTGCTTCGGTCGGAGCTTGTCATCCATCGCGTTAAGCCTTCCCTTCAGCTCACTCCTCGCACGGTTCAGTTCCTCCGTCATATCCTCCTCCGCCTGACGCCGGCGAAGCTCGTTTATCTCGGCAAGGATGGCGTCCACCTCTTCCCTTGCCTGTGCTATTATATGCTGCGCCTCCCGATTTGCCCTGTCGCGGGCGCGGCTTCTCTCCTTCTCCGCATCAGAGCGAAACTTTCGCGCCTTGCGCACCTCCTCTTCAGCTTCGCGCCTGAGCTTCTCAGCCTCTAAGCTCTCCGCCTCCAGACGCTGCCTCTCTTTTTCGAGGTTTGCAAGCACATCTTCAAATTTTCTGCTCTCCTCGTCTATCAGGCTCTGCGCACTCGCTATAACCATCTCGTTGAGACCGAGCCTCTTCGATATCGCAAATGCGTTCGACTTTCCCGGTACCCCTATCAACAGGCGAAATGTAGGCTTTAGCGTCTCGACATCAAACTCGCAGGAGGCATTTTCCACCCCTTGCGTGGTCAGCGCAAATTCCTTCAGCTCTGCATAGTGTGTCGTTGCAGCTATCCTCGCCCCTGCAGCTCGGGCATACAGGATTATCGACACGGCAAGCGCAGCACCCTCTATAGGGTCTGTACCCGCCCCGAGCTCATCGAAAAGGATCATTGAGCCCTCTCCCGCTTCATCCAGTATTTTTACAATATTTGTCATATGGGATGAGAAAGTGGAGAGTGACTGCTCTATCGACTGCTCATCTCCTATGTCTGCATATATCCCATTGAAGAGAGAGACATAGCTGCCATCATCTGCCGGGATATGGAGCCCGCATGAAGCCATCAGTGTAAGCAGACCTATCGTTTTCAGCGTTACCGTCTTTCCACCGGTATTCGGTCCGGTCACAACAAGCGTATCAAAGCTCTCTCCAAGGCTGACTGTCACCGGCACGGCAGTTTTTTTGTCAAGCAGCGGATGTCTTGCGCGCCTAAATGAAACAGCAAATCCATCCTCCTTAAAATCAGGCTCTGCGGCATGGAGCTTATATGAAAACTTGCCCTTAGCAAAAATCAGGTCGAGCCTGACAAGCATCTCATAATTATGCCTTATCTGCCCAGCGCTTCCTGCAACCTCATTTGAAAGCTCGGCAAGTATACGCTCTATCTCCTTTTTCTCATTTGCCTGAAGCTCCCTTATCTCATTATTGAGGTTCACCACCTGCACAGGCTCGATAAAAAACGTCGAGCCGGAAGATGAAACGTCGTGTACAAGCCCGCTTATCTCTCCCTTAAATTCACTACGCACCGGCACCACGTACCGTCCCGAACGCTGAGTTATTATCGCCTCCTGGAGGTGCTTGGAATGTGCGGGAGATGTTATTATTCTCTGAAGGGTTTCTCTCACTCTGGAGTTTGCCACCCGTATCTTCCTGCGTATATCAGCAAGGGCCGGGCTTGCCGCATCCGCCATCTCATCCTCGTTAAGTATAGAATTCGTTATCCTCTCTTCGAGGTATTTGTCTGGCTGCAACTGGTCAAAATATTTGTTTATACATGTCTCAACTGCAGTATCATCGTCAAGATACGCCTTTATACGCCTCGACGCTGTCAGCAGCGCCGCTATTTCCAGCAGCGTGGGCATAGAGAGTGCCCCGCCCATTTCCGCGCGCTTCAGTGCCGACCCGGGGTCCCTCACCGATGAAAAGGAGGGGCTGCCCTTTATCGCTATTAGCCTGGCAGCAGCGGTAGTCTCCGCCATCCAGTCCTTTGCGTCATAAATATTCTCTGCCGGGCGCAGGGCTAGGGCCTGCTCTTTTGCCGGCTCACTTACCGCTTCCTCCGCAAGCATCTCAAGCACTCGCGGAAGCTCCAGTGTTCTTATAGATTTTTCGTATAATGTATTCATAGCTTTATCTTTTCTCCGGTAAATCAATATTTACCACAACAAAATATTTGTATGTCATGTCACGGCTACCCAGACCCGCCATCTGTCTGCTCTTCGCTCACCGCTCTATAGAAATCGAGCGTCCGGAAGCCCCTCTCCAGACGGTGCAGCAAATACCTCTCGGCAGCAGAGGAAAATTCCACGAGTGCTGTACCTTGCAGTGAAAAGGACAGTATCCTCTTTTCCTCCGCACCCAGCACATACCTCATCGCGGCAAGGGACTCCCGGCTAAGCCTTACACTCTCCGCCGGGGCACACCTTTCGCACACCAACGTGCCTCCGCTTATGTCAAGACATGGTCTTTCAGGTCCTGTGTCTCCGCAGATGGCGCACGCAGTCAGCTCGGGCGCAAACCCTGCATGTGCGGCAACCCTCAACTCAAACACCGCTTTTATCAGCTTTTCATTCTTCTTTCCCACCGACAGGGCATAAAGACAGTTGAGACCAGTGGAGAGGAGCCCCGCATCCGGCTCCTCCTCATCAGCTATCGCCTCTAGCACCTCCGCCATGTAGCTTGCAAGCGAGAGGCGCGATATATCATTGCGCACCCCCATAAACAGCTCTACCGGCTCCGCCTCGTTTACCGAGTAGCGCCCTTTCCCTTCAAAGAGGGTGAAATCCGAGTATGCGAAAAGCTGTGTGCCCGCACGCATATTGCTCCGCCGCGAACGCGCCCCCGCACAGGAAGCGGAAATCTTTCCCCTGTCACGCGTGAGTATCGTGAGCATCTTGTCGCTGTCGCGGTAATTCACCTCGCGCAGTATAAGACCGCTTGTATTTATCAGCATATCAGTTATAGCCAAAATTTTTCAGTTGCACCGCGGACTGCCTCCAGTTCTCCCTGACCTTTACCCATGTCTCCAGATATACTTTCGTTCCCAGGAAATTCTCGATATCAGCCCTCGCAAGCGCCCCTATCTTCTTTAGCTGCGCCCCGTGCCTGCCAATTATTATTCCCTTGTGGCTCTCCTTCTCACAATATATCGTTACCGCAATATCGGTAACTCTCCCGTTTTCCTCAAAGCGCTCAACTGCAACCGCAGTGCCGTGAGGTATTTCCTTGTCAAGGGTGACAAGCAGCTTCTCGCGCACTATCTCTGCCACTATCTGCCTCTCCGGCTGATCTGATATCTGACCGTCCGGAAAAAGCTGCGGACCATCCTGGGCAAAGCGGGTGAGTATCTCAAGAAGCATGTTTACACCTTCTCCTGTCTTTGCTGACACAGGTACATATTCTGCAAACTCATACTCCCGACTGTATGCTTCCACCACCTCAAGCATCCTTTCACGCGCCACAGTGTCCATCTTGTTTATCACCAGCACCGCCGGAATGCCTGCATCCCTTATCTTTTCTATCAGCATACCTTCTGGAATCCCGACCTCTGCCACCGGCTCTACTACAAGCAGCACCGCATCGACATCTGCCACAGACTCGTTTACAACGTTATTCATATACTCCCCCAGCTTGCTCCTTGCCTTGTGGAAACCGGGCGTGTCCATAAATACCATCTGGCAGCTGCCTACATTTCTTATCGCAGTTATTCTGTTCCGCGTCGTCTGAGGCTTATTTGTCACGATGGCAACCTTGCTCCCCGCTATCGCGTTTGTAAGCGTGGATTTCCCCACATTTGGCCGCCCTGTAATGGCAAACATGCCGTTTTTGCTGATTTTTATCTCTTGCTTTGCTTCTTTTGCAGCCAGTTTGCGCTCTTTTTCGCGCCTGACCGCCGCCGCACTTTTCCTGGCACTCATTTTTCTTCCTCTTCCCCGATATATTCTTCCTCAGACATCTTTTCTTCCGTTTTATTCTTTGGCGGCAGACATAGCACCACCGCTGCCACCGGCAGCGCCACAAGCACTACCGCGCACCACCCGCGCTCCCACATCCCATCAAGGAGCCTCAGCCAGAAATCCTTTGAGGCAAATAAAAATATCGCTACCACAAGCGCCGCTGCAGCGCACACAAGCACGCCTCCCGCTGCCATATCCTTTATCACCCGTACCCGCTCGTCCATCTCCTCCGTCACAAGGTCACACAGCCTCTCTATTGCAGAATTGATCTGCTCCGCTCCCATAACAAGCGCGATACAAACCACTGCCGCTATGTAGTCCCACCGCGTACCGTTTGCGGTATATATAAGCATCAGAACCCATGCGGCCGCAATGCAATGGATACGGAAATTCCTCTCCCCCGCGGCACACGCACATATCCCGTGCCACGCATTTTTGAAGCTTTTTAACAGTTTTCCCATCTATCTTACCAACCCGATATCCTTTAGTATTTCCTCCTGCCGGGCAAACATTTTCTTCTCGTCGCTGGCTCCTGTCTCGTGGTCATATCCCAGCAGGTGCAGCGCCGAATGTACGGCAAGAAATCCCAGCTCCCGCTCCTGCGACTGTCCATATTCCTCAGCCTCCGCCCTCGCGCGCTCCAGAGATATTATCATCTCTCCCAGCACTATAAGCCCGCTTTCTGGGTCGATATCCCCCGGCTCAGGCTCATATTTTACACCGGGTAAAAGCTTTAGCATTGGGAAAGAGAGCACATCTGTCGGGCGGTCTACCCCGCGGTACTCCATATTAGCCCGATGTATCCCCCTGTCATTTGTTGTGTAGATATTCACAAGACATGGCATGTCCACTTTTTCAAGCTCGAGCGTCCTCAGGACGCAGCGCTTCATAAGCTTTTTCTGCTCAGACGTCGCAGCGCAGCCCCTGGTCATCGCCGTTACGCTCACCCGGCTCATCTCCCGCTCCTCCTCACCGGCTGGCGCTTTGTCTGTGCCTGCGGAAGGTTTTTTTCAAACTTTTCATATGCGGTTATTATCTTCTGCACAAGCGCATGGCGCACAACATCCTTTGCCGTAAGTGTACATATCGCGATGTCATCGATACCCTCGAGTATCCTCATCGCATCTTTCAGCCCGCTTGTCTTGTCACGCGGCAGGTCGATCTGCGTAATGTCTCCGGTTATGACTACCTTCGAGCCAAACCCGATTCTTGTGAGAAACATCTTCATCTGCTCACGCGAGGTATTTTGTGCCTCATCAAGTATTATAAAAGAGTCGTCCAGCGTCCTCCCCCTCATGTACGCCAGAGGAGCCACCTCGATATTTCCCCTCTCAAGATTTCTCGCATACCCCTCTGTCCCAAACATCTCAAAAAGACCATCATACAGCGGACGGAGGTATGGGTCCACCTTGCTCTGCAGGTCGCCGGGCAGAAAGCCGAGCTTCTCCCCCGCCTCGATTGCCGGGCGGGTGAGGATTATCCGGCTCACCTGCTTCTCCCGGAAGGCTGCAACTGCCGCCGCAACGGCAAGATATGTCTTTCCCGTACCCGCAGGACCTACTCCCAGAGTTATCGTATTTTTAAGTATTGCATCGATATATCTCTTCTGGCCAACCGTTTTTGCTTTTATCGGCTTCCCCTTTGCCGTAACGCAGAGGACGTCCCCTGCAACCTGCGAAACCTCGCTCTCGTGTCCCTCCCTGACAAGGCTTATCACATATGTCACCGTCTGAGGGGTGGGTGTTTCCCCTCTTGCCGCGAGAGAGAGCAGCGCCTGTATCGTCTTTACCGCAAACGCGACTCCCTCCGCGTCTCCCGATACCTTTAGCTCGCCCTCCCGGCTGATGATATTTACCCCAAACTCGTCCTCAATCGTGCGGATATTCCCATCGAACGAGCCAAAAACATCGGTCATCTCTTCCAAACGTTCTATGCGTATAGACTGTTCTGCCATTCAGTTTCCTCCTGTACCATGCAGACCGGTGATAGGTATTTCAACTGGTCTTGCTATCTGCTCGATGCACTCGGCTGTAAGCCTTGCCGTGAGCACGCCGTCGGTCACGTCAAAGTCAAATCTTATATCAGACGGCTCTGTCCCGCACTGCTCTGCAAGTCTTGCCAGCAGTATCTCCTTTAGTATTTCCTCAGAGGTATATCCGTCGAGCTCCCCCTCCGTCTGCTCATACTCGCGGTATGTCTCCTTTATGAGGGTCACCGGAAAAATAAATCCTCCCGGGAGCTCCAGCCTGTACCTGTCTATAATTTTATCACATTTCTCATAGATAATGCTACTGTCACCATACAAATTTATTCTGTTTCCCGCAAAAGATAGCGCAAATTTTGATTTCTCCTCCCCCGTATACTCCTTTATCCACGCCTCTACCGGCATTTTCGCCTCGAGCACATACCACACCCTGGCTGTAACATCTGCCTGGGCATGTACCATCCGCACCGATATTGCCGTGTCCACAAGACCGCTCACAAGAAGCTGTCCCTCGGTCACAACATCGCCCACAGCCACCTGCGCCGAGCCTTCCAGTGCAGTTATCTTTTCTATCATCCCCGATTTTGCCGCCACTATATTTACCGGAACGTCATTTGAAATGACCTTTGGAGGAATTACCTTTTCCCTCACCTCCGCACTTGCCCGGCATCCGTGTATATTGAGTGCAAACCATGAAAGCTCATCTATTTCAAGCAGCATAAGGTCACCTAGCGACTCGGTATCTATGTCCTCGCTCAGAGTACCTATCCCAACACCCAGCTTCTCAAGCGCCTTTAATATCCTCTCCTCGCTTACCGATGAATTCCCTATAACCTCTATCTCCCATATATGCTGTGAAAGCAGATAGAGAGCTGCCGCGAATATCAAAAAGCACGCGATAAAGATATACCGTCTCCTGAAACGCAGCGCAAAAAAGGGGGCACCTGCACGCCTGACCACCTCTACAGTGCAGAGTGCATTTGAAGCAAGCTCCTTTAGCAGCGGAAGCTCCCCTGCCCGCACACTTACCGTCATCGTCCCGTCCTCATGCTTTTTAAGCGCCCAGAAAGACACTCCTCCTCTTGTACATATGTTTAAAAATCTCTCGGGATATCTTCCCGCAACCTTTACCACAATAAAGCCGCGAAGATATGTTACCGCCCTCAGCACCCGGCGCCACCTCCTCAGTATACATATTCAAATCCAAAGATATTTCCGCGTATAGATATCTCTGTAGTCGTCATCGAGATTATCTCAAGTGAGCTCCCTCTTATCCTCAGCACCGCGTTTTCCGTGTTGATATCTATTGCACTCTCTCCATACTCAAGTATCCCGCTGTGGTTTTCTATTCTCATGTCCCTCCCTCCCACTATCTCTACCCGCGACACGCCGGCAATGATATCTCCCGGAAGGTCAAATATTTCTGTCGCCCTGAAAAGCGCGTTCTGTCCGCTATTTCTTTTCTTCATATCTGCGACCCTGCCTTTCTGTGCATATAGCTTCTCCTCCTATTTCTATGAGACAGGCGGCAGATATTGAACATCTTTTTGAGCTTTGTTCTTTTCTACACCGTTTAAACAATATATTATACAGTCCGGACATAGTGCGCCTGTCTACTGGCATCGCTTATGCACGAGATTTTACTTTAAGGGGACCGCATATGAATAAACTTCCCGCTAAAATATTCCACAGGAAGAGGATATATACCATTGTCACTGGCAGCGCCGTGATTATCGCAATGGCTGGGCTGATGGTATACTCACAGGAGGCTCTCGAAGCAGCAAAAAACGGTATTATCCTCTGCTATAACGTAATCATTCCCACTCTATTTCCCTTTTTTGTGCTCTCCGCACTGCTTGTGGAGCTTGGTCTTGCCGGATATTTCGGTCGCTTGTTCGAGGGGATAATGCGCCCGCTATTTAATGTCAGTGGGGCCTGCGCAACGGCATTTGCACTCGGCTTTGTCGGCGGATACCCCACAGGAGCCAAGACCGCAATAGCTGTGTACGAAAAGGGAATGTGCTCAAAAACAGAGGCCGAGCGTCTGCTCGCCTTCTGCAACAATTCAGGACCCGCTTTTATCCTGGGCGTAGTAGGTGCAGGAATATTTTCCAGCGGACGCGCAGGGATATTTCTCTATCTGGCCCATGCGGCAGCGTCGGTGGCAGTAGGGCTCATTTTTCGCTTTTACAAGCGCCGGGAGCATGCGAGTCACTCAGGCGCAGATATCCATTTCGATACAGTAAGCCTACCAAAGGTATTTGCATCCTCAGTTACCAATTCTTTTACATCCACGCTGTCTATTTGTGCCTTCGTGATATTTTTCACCGTAGCTATAAGGATGCTGTTCCTCTTTGGAATAATCCCTGCTCTCGCAGAAGGGCTGGGGGCTCTTCTCTCTCCCTTGGAGCTGGGTCCTACCGATGCCGAGCAACTCCTTACCGGACTTATCGAAGTCTCTTCCGGAGTGTGGTCGCTTCGGGGAGCTGCGGGCAGTATGCGCGAGCAGCTTGCGATGGCTGCATTCATGCTCGGCTGGGCAGGTCTCTCCGTCCACTGTCAAGTTCTCTCTTTTATCGGCGCGAGCGGACTGTCTACAAAAACCTATATCGCAGGGAAAATGCTGCACGGCATCTTCTCGGCAATATTTGTATATATCGCCGCAGGCTTTTTCAGCTTTGATGCCCCGGTATTTTCCTATCTTGTCGAGCAGCTTGACGCAATAACCTCGCTCAGTTTTACAAGCTCACTTACACTGTCCCTTTCAGCAGTCGGAGGTGTTTTGGCAGCTGTGCTGATTGCGATTATATTCTCGTCGGTCAAAAAAGTCTGGAAAAAGCGGTTATAATGGTTTATAATCGGAGCAGAGATATCAGCTTTGAAAGGGTGATTTCATGCTCTTCCGAAAAAAAATGCCGCCTGCCTGCACCTATTGCAAGCACGGCTCCAAAATATCGGGCGACCGGGTGACCTGCCGCCGCCACGGAGTGGTGCGGGGGGATTATCACTGTTTCTGGTTCAAGTACGATCCCCTCAAGCGCGTGCCTGCACGCCCTGTCTCCCTTGTCATGCGCGGGCTTGCAGACGACGACTTCAAGCTCGACTGACCATCTTCCTGCTGATAGCTGACTATTGCATCAGGATATATCCCCATTTGAAAGCGCTACGGTAGGGGGCTGAGGTCTACGCTTCAAAATATCCTTCCATGCCGCCTATCACTTATCAAAAGAAAAACGGGCTTTGCCATAGCAAAGCCCGTTTTTGTGTGTTTCCTGTCATGCGCTCCCCTTCTGCCGCAGCGACGTGGCTATCCAGCGCTTTAAAGGAGCTCGAGCACCTCATCCACCGTAGGCATATCTGCCATGTTTTTCGCATAGTGGGCATATGCTACGGTCCCATCGGAGTTCACGATAAAAAGTGCCGGAAGCTGGAGCTCGTCGCCCTCATACTTGCCATGTGTGAACCCAGAAGCCTTTATCGCTTCTCTCTTTTTATTCATCTTTTCTATATCGGCAGGGTCCTTGCTTGCCATATCTTCCTTGCTCGCTGCGGGGTTTATCTCGAGAGCGCGGTATATGTCCATATTGGTGTCACATATTATCTCAAATGGAAGCTTTTCGTCTTTAAGTTCTTCCCTGACAACTGCCGGATCGCTCTGCATAACCACCATTATCTGAGCGCCCTTATCCAGAAATTCCCCATACCGCTGCGCCATCACATGTACGTCATATCTGCACGAGGTGCAGCCAATATATCTGAGCACCCAAAAGACCGTTTTCCCGCGCAGGGACGAATTTATCGTACACGCCGGCTGATAAGCTGTCCTGAATGTGAAGTTCGGCATTACGTCTCCAACTTTTAATCTTGGCATTTTTCATTCCTCCATAGCTTTAAAATTCAACCTCAAATCCGTCGTATGCGGCATAAATTCCGTTTAGACGGAGCCTCTCCTCTATCTCCTCATGGAAGATCCCACCCGTATGGGCAAAGTGAGTGGCCACAAATTTTGTGTTTTTATCAACATTCAGCTGCTGATAAAGTCTCTTTTTTACCGTTACATTGTCCTCTATACACATATGACCAGGAGTTCCGCTGTGTAAAAGATGCGCACAGTCGAGACTCACAAAGTCGAAGTGCATACCATAGATAAAGTCCCAGACCTCCTCTCGGAAAAATCCTGAGTCGTTTCCATAGAGCGCAGATGAACCATCCTTTTCGATGATATATATATACGGCTGCACCGTCCTGTGCCTGGCAGGCAGGGCAGTTATTGTGTATCCCTCTGACTCAAATGGCATAAAAGGCTCGACCTCAATAAACTCTACATACCCCCGCAGGTTAGACATCTGCCTTTCGGTTAGCTCACTTTCGATCCTCTTTATCGTGTTGCCCGAGGATATGAGCTTTAGCCGCTTGTCTCTCTTCCTGTTGGAATATGGCGGCATGATGTGAAGAAGCTCGCGTATGTAGAAGTGATCCGAGTGCGTGTGTGTTATGAGTATCTGGTTTATCCCGCTCAGGTCAAGCCCGAGGGTTATCGCCTGAGAAAATATGTCCGGCGAAATATCGATAAGGGTGTCGCTATTTATCATTGCACAGGTCCTGTGCCTTATGTCTTTCCCGCCGTGCTTTCTCGCATTTGCACACACCGGGCAGTTGCAGAAGAGCGCCGGGATCCCCTCTATCGCTCCTGTGCCGAGATATCTTATCTTCATTTCTACCTCTTTTCGAGGAATATCCCTCACAAAAATTACAGCTATATTATATTATCCGCACACCATTTTTACAAGCAAATTTTATACGAAATACGAAAACCTGTTTTTTTCCTATATTGAGAAAAATGCCCGGTCGAGCGACCGGGCAAACAAAATATATGGTGAGATAAAGGAGAAAACTCAGAACTGCTCCTTGCCGTTGTTTTTCTTCTGCTGGGAGCTGCGGTTGCTTTTCTGCTGAGAGTCATTCTCATTCTGCTGATTCTTCTTCTGCTCGTAGTTCTGGTTATTTTTCTGGTTCTTTTCAAACATTTTTATGCCTCCAAATTTTGCAGCACAAATTTTCTGTTTTATTATTCTCCGCAGCTTTGCTGCGTCGTATTCTCATTGTTCCCATCACGCACGTAAAATATTCAAATTTATTTTTTTATAGGGCGGCAAGTTCGGTATAAATATCAAATGCTATACTGCCGGAAATCATGTATCATTCATATAATGGGCATGTAAAGCCCCCAAACCGGACACGG
>CALXAZ010000054.1 GCA_944386395.1 uncultured Clostridia bacterium | reverse complement strand
ATTATGCTTGCGTGTAAAGAAGAAACGTGGTTAAATATTTATTGGAGCAAGGTGTTGCTTCCGATGTTTGATGCTGTTCGAAACTTACACACTTCTACGTGGTGAGTAGAATACAATACAGTAGGTGTTGTACCTAAGATACGGAATTGAAAAACTGAAGTTGGAGTATTTCTTAAAACAGTTGAATTCTTTCCATAAAGGATAGCTTTTATTTTATTGATCTGTTACTGCAGAGAATAAAAACTTGATAAGCTGAGGTTGGTATCTTTATGTTAGCTTTTGATAAAGATGGATGGATTTTTTCAAATCCACTTGAGAATAAGGTTCATGATATTGGTATTACGGAATTAAATGATTTATTACATTTGGCATATGAGGAGGATTGTTGGAGCAAAGGAGTGCGGGAAAATGTCAAACAGCGCATGACCGATCCGGCTATCCGAAATTCACAAAGATTAGATTGGTTTGTAGAAGATTTAATGATAAAGAATACCGGTGGAACAGTCATATCTATGCCGTTTGGGAAAGATATTATTACATTTAATAGTAACAGGCATTTCTTTAGAGGCGAAAACCAACAGTATTCCAGATCTGTGCCATCACTATTGAGAAAAATGTCAGGCAAAACAGCTTATGAGGCTGAAATACTAAAAGCAATTGCTGTCATGAGATCTTTTCAGTTCTTTAAGTTTATATGGCAAATAAATGTTGTGCCATATTGGGAAGCAAAAATAAGTGATATCAATTTTGACGCTCTTGCTCAGCATTATGGATTTGATACATGCCTGCTTGATTTAACGAATGATTTTCGGTCTGCTCTGTTTTTTGCTACATGTAAGTATGATTATACGACTGACTCCTACCGCCCGCTGAGTAAGGCAGATATTGAAAAAAGTGAAAGCTCTAAGTATGGTGTTATCTTTCATACACCGAACTGGGTTATTGATTATCTTAATGGCGGAACAATTAGTTGGCATATGGAACATATAAACGATAAACGTGATCGTCCGTATACATTTTATTCTGGAGATCTGGATGGAATGGCTTTCCAAATCGGGTACCAGCCGCTAATGCGATGTCACCATCAAAGCGGATATATTATGCCGATGATGAAATCGCGTTGTTTGCAGGAGGATGCTCGATTTGAGAAGATGAGATTTTTGCAATCAGAAGAATTATCCAATCAAGTATTTGAAATGATGGACAAAGGGAAAAAAGTATTTCCAAACGAGGGAATCAAATTGGCATTAGACACACTTCGATGCATACAGAAATCTTCTGCTTTTTCTGAAGATGATATGAGTTATGCATACGATTTCGGAGAAATTGATAAGAAAATTTTTCCAACAATAGATGACTTTAAAAAGGGCCTGTGCAATTACAGAATCAACGGAAAAGCTATTAACGTTCAAAAGGATGAGATTGAGTATCATATCGATAGTGCAACTCTTGAAAAGGTAAATGAACATTATGACGGGAAGAATTTGCTAGACATGATTGGAAATATGATTAATGTGTATCCTGAACAAAAACGCTATCGGGAGCAAAGATGCATTGAAATCTATGGACGAAAGATCTGACGGGGGAGTTAGAACGTTATATTGCTAACTTGCATGCGAGTTCCACTAAACCACATCCACGGATGAGATAAATCCAGAAAAAGCCCTATTTCTGCGGAATTTCGCTTGTTATACGGAGAATTTGAAGATTTGATTTTAGTGTAACCATTACACTAAAAATAATTTTGCTAGTTTTGATATTCAACAAGCGCTCTAACAGCCGCTGTGATAGAATAACCCATAAGGGGGACACAATAGAAATGCCAAAGAAGAATTGTTTAAATTGCATCGCTTATTGCAATATGCTTGCAGACGGTAAATGTGGTCTGGGCTTTGAAGTCGAAGAAGTAACGGAGACATCGGCAGGCTTTTCTATCGCTGTCCAGCCAGTAGACGAATGCACGGTGGCTATGCCGCGGACGCGAAAGGACTTTGTAAAGAAGGCTGCTGAACGTGGAATAGAATGGGATCTCAGTGATGTAGTAACAAAGTCTATGATCATGTAAGAAGACATGACATGTATTGTTGGCTGATTGATATCCCTTTGCGAGTTGGAGTAATTCACTATAATTCACATGCGATTTTTGATAGATTGGAGTTTTTCATTCCAAGGTGCCAGCTCTGCAAGCTGTTCATCGGTCATATCTTTATCTGGTCGGTGCTCCATCAGAAATTTAAGATATCCGTAAATATTCAAATCGTGTGCTTTTGCCATCTCAACCATTGTGTAGACTACCGCACTGGCATTCGCTCCGTCAATGGAATTGCTGAACAGCCAGTTCTTCCGTCCTACTGCAAATGGCCGGATCGCATTCTCACTAAGATTGTTGGTAAAGCTGCAGCGTCCATCTTCCAGATAGGTCTCCGCTGTATCACGCCGGTTGAAAACATAATTCACCGCTTTATCCAGACGGGTGTTCCGGACTGGCTTCTGCTGATCGAGCCACGACCAGAAAGCCTCCAGAACAGGTTTTTCCTTCTCGAGACGCAGCTGCTTCCGCTTTTCATAATCACCAGGATATTTTTGGTTAATGGAGTCCTCAATGGCGAATAACCGGTTGCAGTACTGGACTCCCTGCACTGCCGGCTGGCTATAGTCATACTGTTTTCCTTTGGGAACGGCGTCGATAAAGTATCGGCGGATATGCGCCCAGCAGGAACAGCGTCTGATCCCCGGCAGATTGCTGTACCCCTGATAGCCGTCAGTTTCCAGATATCCGTTGTAGCCTTCCAGAAACTCCTTTGCGTGGCTGCCGCTCCTGGTCGGGGAATAGCCATACAGGATGATCGCCGGAAGCCCGTCCTCGCCGCTTCGGAACAGCCACATGAATGATTGGGTCTGGGCTCGTCGTCCTTCCTCGTTCAATACCTGAACCCGGGTTTCATCTGCCATTGCAAAGCTTCGTTTCAGCAGCTCACGGTGAAAGTAATCATACATTGGCTGGAAATAGTTCTGTGAACAGCAGATGATCCAGTTGGCAAGGGTGGTCCGGCTGATCTGAGCCCCATACTGCTTCCAGTCTTTTTCCTGCCGGTAAAGGGGAAGCCCGTTGGCATACTTCTGGTACATGGTCCATGCAACAGTGGATGCTGCTGAAGTCTGGCGTAAGCTGCTTTGCATGAGGATTACGTAAGAAAAACCTGTGATATCCAGTGTGAATACGGACAAAAGAAGAGCGTTTAAATAAGCATGACACCCCTTCCCCCTGCATACATTGTAAAAACGATGTTTGCAGGGGGATTTTTTTGAAAGATTACATTGAGGAAAGAGCCGTGGAGATTGCTGATTATATAATTGAGAATAACGCGACTGTGAGGCAGACGGCGAAGCAGTTTCGGATCAG
>CALXAZ010000053.1 GCA_944386395.1 uncultured Clostridia bacterium | reverse complement strand
ATATTCTCAAGAGTGTATAAGAAATATAATGGAAAAATTGATACCATTTTTTCTAAAATGGCGGCGAGCGGAATACGATATACGCAGCTAAATCTTCTTTCTTGCGGGATGGAGTCTCTGCCACCTTACGTTGATTTTGAGAGAATTTCTTGCATAAAGAAGTTAGGCAAGAAATATGGAATCAGGATAAGCGTCCTTTCCGGTACATTTAACATGATAGACAGCAATATCGAACGGCGATGGCTTTTTACAAGTCGCTTTGAGACTCTCTGTGAAATAGCGGAAATACTTGAGTGTCCGATAATTTCGCTTTGTACCGGAAGCAAAAATCCAGCGAGCCGTTGGAAATGGGACGAGCGCAATCTTCTGGAAAGCTCATGGAAGGATCTGCTTGAAACTACTGAGCGAATATTGCCATATGCAAATAAGCATGGGATCACACTGGGAGTGGAGACAGAGACGAGCAATATTATAAATACTCCAGAAAAGGCGAGGGCATATCTGGACTCTTTCCCTGGCAAAGGACTTGGGGTAATTATGGACGGTGCAAATCTATTCAGTTCAGGCAAAAATGCTGATATGACGGCTGTGCTGCGGCGGGCTTTTCAGTTACTTGGAAGCGATATTGTTACAGTGCATGCAAAAGATATTCTTGCTTCGCAAGATCTGAAATTTACAGCACCCGGGAAAGGAATATTTGACTTTAAGCTCTATTTTTCGCTTTTGAAAAAGTACGGTTATACCGGTCCTGTTATAATGCACGAGCTGGAAGAGCACGAAATATCCAGCTCTATTGAGTATCTGACAGCGGCTAACTCTCAGGAATAAATATTGTAAATAGCAAAAAGGCATAGCTTAGCTATGCCTTTTTGAGTCGGAGAGGAATTTACAAAATGAAATGCAACTATAGCAATTATGTACCGCCCATTATGGGCGGTTTTTATTTAGAAACCGCAGCCGCAGCCCGAATTTCTGCCGGAGAAATAATCGCGGTAGTTTGTCGAGTATCCGTTTCCTGAACTGTTTACGGTCCCTGTGACCTGGTAATTGCACGGAGTTACGGTGTAAGTTACAACTACAGGCACATAATCAACAAATGTGCCGCTTGCTGGAAGGCTGTTGCTGCCATTGTTCCTGCATCCGGTGCCAGCTGTTGGTATGCATGGATTGCACAAGCATTTCTTTCTGCAAAACATAATCGATATCCTCTCCGTTGTGTATTTTGCAGCTTAACTGCTGCAAGATATACTATGCATAGATGTCAGCAGTAGTTACTCAGGCAGGATACGCCGGCACTCAAGATAAAAACGCTTATCATATGCATGTCCCATTGAGAAAGTTTTTCTCGGAAGGGGACCATTAGCTGTGATAGCATCAAAAAATCCCGATTTTTGTATGGGTGGAAGTATAAAGCCCACATTACCAGGCTGTGATGCCATAGTCCTTGCTGTATCGTCTCCATGTATGTAGTCCAGTTTGCCGCTGTGAGATAACAGATAGTCGTCAAGAAACTGCTGAAGAGCATCAGTAACAGTACCAAAAAAATGAGAGCTTATCGCAAGACTACCACGACAGTTAGATGTTATATACTGTATTTCATCTGTTCCAATGGAATGAGGTGAAAAGAATTTCTTGAATGCATTAAGAAGGGCTTCCGGATCTGTATTAAAGACTACTCTGTGTATCGGCTCAAAGTCTAGCGATCCATCATGCAGGTTTACAAGCTCGACAAGTGCATATCTTGCAGGATGAATCGCAGATGCTGTTTCTGTCAATGTACTTTTGATCTCCTGCCAGCAAGTTTTCGCTGTGGCAAGTGAATGATTTCCATCGCCAACCGCGAAAAGAACAGGAGAGCTCCCGGCAGGACCTTTATTTTTGGCTGTATTCCAGAGATTTGATATCGAGCGTTCGACATGTTCAAATGTCTCTGAATCGGCAAAATATCCCTTGAGGTGTCCTGAATTTTCCATCAGCGGGAAGTTGTATATCTGTTTCAGCTGCATATCGCTCATTGGTTCTATGAGTGTTAAACAGGGATCATCTACAAGCAGCATTATGTGAGGTAGTTCAAGAGGGGCTCCTCGTCTCACAGCAGCTCTGGGAGGTATCCGCTCTATAACGGTTCCTTCAGTAGCGCGTACCGGAGAAGAGCTTCCTGGTGAAAAGTCGTATTCTTCAAGGTCGATGAGACCTAAAAGCCCGCGACGGAGCTTACCGTTTTTTAATGTCCTCTCTACATATATATACCCTGGTTTCGTCTCATCAAATATACCGTTATCCAGATATTTCTGCATTTCCTTATGTATACTATTTATGGTCAGATGAATATCTTTTCTTTCAAGATACAGTTCAGGAAGTATAAGCTTTAGAGTTGAGGGCGATGTGCCAACAAGCTTTGATATCTGTTGCCAATATCCTGGCTCGGAAGTATACTGATCGCAGGCAATAACGCTCCATCTGGTCATATCCAACACCTTTGGTAAAAGCATCTTTGCAGGCATAAAGATATTTTTCATAGTGCTCCTCCGTTACACAGAAATCTATTTAAGTATTATATAATATTTTTCCAAAAAAAACAACTGTCCACCGTCTAAAGACTAAAAGACGGTGCAAAAAAGAGGATACTCAAAAGATTTTTAGCTTTATTTAAAGAATGATGTTATAATATAAGTATATCATGACAGATAGGAGCAAAAGATGAGACTTTTACTTGCAGAAGATGAGAGGGAGCTGTCACGTGCTTTGACCGCAATACTCAAATTCAACCACTATTCAGTAGATACGGTATATGATGGAGAAACGGCACAGGATTATGCGCTGTCAGGCAATTACGATGGCATAATACTTGATATTATGATGCCACGAAAAGATGGGATAGCGGTTTTAAAAGCGATAAGACAGCACGGCATTGAAATTCCGGTGCTTATACTTACAGCTAAGTCAGATATAGAGGACAGGATATCCGGTCTGGATGCGGGTGCGGATGATTATCTT
>CALXAZ010000052.1 GCA_944386395.1 uncultured Clostridia bacterium | reverse complement strand
ATACCAACCAAGTTTCAATATTTCCTTTGCCTGCTCCCAGCTTCCCGAATAACAATGATATACTCCTGTTACATCCGAAAATTCTTTTACAATATTAAAACAGTCCGCATGAGCCTCCCGATCATGTATTATTACCGGTAGACCAAGCTCACGTGCAAGCTGCATCTGCGTACGCATAACCACTTTTTGTGTTTCACGCGGAGAAAAGTCGTAATGATAGTCGAGCCCGATCTCTCCTATTGCCACAACCTTCTTATCTCCAGCAAGGCTTCTCATTTTCTCTATATCTGTCTCTTTCATATTTGCTGCATCGTGCGGATGAATACCAATCGCCGCATAGACATAGTCATATCTTCTACTAAGCTCAACTGCCATACAGCTTGAGCTTATGCTACATCCCGGCACCACAATCTTCTCCACCCCTTTTCCTGGCAGCGACCCAAGGAGCTCATCCCTATCCTCATCAAATTTTTCATCGTCATAATGCGCATGTGTGTCAAAATATCTTACCATATATCTGTTCCTTTCAGAAAAAGAGAGACAGGAAACCTGTCTCTCCATTTTTATCTCACACGGCTACCCGGCTCTGCATTGTCAGGAGCAAAGATAACAAGCACATCGTCTCCGCTATCCGCCGCCAGCAGCATTCCTTCGCTTATTTCACCCCGGAGCTTTGCTGGCTTTAGGTTTGCAACGATTATTATCTTTTTTCCCACCATATCCTCTGCTGAATACCACTGCCGAATGCCAGAAACTATCTGACGCTTTTCATAGCCCAGATCAACCTGAAGCTTAAGCAGTTTATCAGATTTGGCAACATCATCACACTGGATAACCTTGGCAACGCGAAGTTCGACCTTACCGAAATCATCGATCCCAATCTGCGCTATACCTTCTACTGGTTCCGATTTCTTCTCTTCCTTTTTTCCCGCTTTTTCTTCCTTTTTTGCTGTCTTTTCTGCTGCTTTCTCATCTTTTTTCATTATCTTGAGAAGTTCTTCCATTTCTTTTTCTATATCGATACGCGGGAAAAGCGGAGCCCCCGTCTTTGTCTCCCAGCACGAATCCCCAGATACAGAGTAGGCAAGACTATCCCATTTCCGTTCGTCTGAACCTACCCCAAGAAGAGCAAAAATCTTGTCTGCAGTTGCCGGCATAGCAGGTTGTACAAGTATAGCAGTTACACGTATAGCCTCGCACAGGTTCTTAAGGACAGTATTCAAACGTAGCTTCTTATCCTCATCCTTGGCAAGTATCCATGGCGTAGTCTCGTCTATATACTTATTGGCTCTCGATATGAGCCTCCACACCTCACTAAGGGCATTTGGAAACAGCAGTTGCTCCATCAGGGACGAATATTTCTCCGTAACCTCGTCTGCCAGGGCTTTCAGCTCCTCATCGATTGCCTCAGCCTCAATCCCTGCATCGAGCTTACCTCCAAAATACCTATCTGCCATGGCTGTGGTACGACTGACAAGATTTCCCAAATCATTTGCCAAATCAGAATTTATCCTGTTTATTAGCAGCTCATTGGAAAAGTTCCCGTCTGCCCCAAATGGCACTTCACGGAGGAGATAGTAGCGGATTGCATCCACCCCATACCTGTCGCACAGGATAACAGGATCTATCACATTCGCCCCCGCTGCCTTCGACTTGGACAGTTTATCTCCATTGAGCATAAGCCAGCCATGACCAAACACAGTTTTAGGAAGAGGCAGATCGAGAGCCATCAGCAATATCGGCCATATTATTGCGTGGAACCTAACAATATCCTTTCCCACCAGATGAACATCAGCCGGCCAGAATTTCTTGAAATTACTGTCATCCTCCTGCCCATATCCCAACGCGGTAATATAATTCGAAAGCGCATCGACCCAAACATATGCCACATGTTTTTCGTCAAAAGGCAGCTTTACTCCCCAGTCAAATGTTGTCCGGCTAACACACAGATCCTTGAGCCCGGGCTTTATAAAGTTATTGAGCATTTCGTTTACACGACTCTGTGGCTGAAGAAATTCAGGATGCTCTTCATAGTATTTGACAAGCCTGTCCACATATTTTGACAGCTTGAAAAAATAGCTCTCCTCCTTTGCAAGCTGCACTGGACGCCCACAGTCTGGGCACTTCCCGTCTTTCGCCTGTGTATCTGTCCAGAAAGCTTCGCACTCCACGCAATACAGTCCCTCATATTCATGCTTATATATATCTCCCTGATCGTAGAGCCGCTGGTATATCTTTTGCACTGCCTTTTCATGGTAATCGTCAGTAGTTCTAATAAACTTATCATAAGAAATATTCATCAGTTCCCAGAGGGCCTTTATGTCTGCTACCATCACATCCACAAATTCTTTTGGCTGCATTCCTGCCTCGTGGGCCCTTTTTTCTATCTTTTGCCCGTGCTCGTCAGTCCCTGTCAGGAACATCACATCGTACCCCTGCATTCGTTTTAAGCGCGCTGCCGCGTCTGCCGCAACAGTTGTATATGCATTACCAACTGTCAACTTTCCCGATGGATAGTATATCGGAGTAGTGATATAATAATTTTTGCCACTCATTTTATGGCCCTCCTAAAATAAAAATATATCGGACATCTCGCCCCATTCCCTGCCTGGGGTACACGGCAAGGTAATTTATACTGCCGCTTTTGCTGCAGCATTTCAATAATTATATTCCAATCATCTACTTTTTTCAATACCTTACAGTTCAAACTTCTATTTTACCCGTCTTCCCGAAGCACTTTTCTGCTTTTCAAGCACTGATATCAGCGCTCCCGCCGCATATATGCAACATCCCGCATAATAAAGAACCTGCTCTGGATCACTAATTTCCGTACCATATACAACCTTTGAAATTACGGGTCCCAACACTGTGACTGTACACAGATATATACCCGTCAGTCCAAGAAACACCGCCAGCTGAGGCTTAAATCTCCCGTTACCTATCCCAATCCCT
>CALXAZ010000051.1 GCA_944386395.1 uncultured Clostridia bacterium | reverse complement strand
TCAGCTTATATACTACGCTCCAAAAAACCGCATGAATGAGCAGAACCAAAGCGTAAGAGCCTATTTCTTTCGTCTGTCCACTTATCAAATCCATAACTCCATAGAAAGTTACACTGGACGGTAGAAGATACGAAAGCCCGAAAACAATACTGTCGCTTGGAACTGTTAAATAAAAGAAAATGGGTGGAGCAAGGAACAGGATCATTACAATTTTGATGTAAACAATTCCTACCATCAGACCGTTTGCATAATAGCCAATAAATAGCCCTATTAAGGCAGAAATATAGGCCGAGAGCAGAACAATCAACAGAAACGGCAATACTTGTGCTGCTTGTATTCTCATACAGATTAACGCTGTTATTATGGTCGAAACTGTCCCTCCGATAAATCCCAAAAGAGTTTTCTGAATGATGTAGGATGTCATAGACACAGGAAGCACCTGATTGATAAACTCTATACCATCTTCTTTTTCACTGATAATATTCATGGCATTGAAAGTACAGCCCATAAACATTGCTGTCACCAGCGTAATTACAATGAAAAGCGATTTTAACCCCTCATTATCAGTCACTACCGGGATGATTGTTCTTGTCATGGTTAGCTGCGTTGCCCGATTTTCATAGACTTGCGGGAGCGTATTTGCAATGACTTTGTTTACCGCCAATTCATCCCCGGCAATAAAAGTCTGTATCATGTTTCCTGTTTGCAAAACTCCTATCATTTGGGTGGACGGATTGTTAACGGCAGTTTCCAGTTCATCGCGTGTTTCATACGATACAACAACGCCATTGTTTTGCAGCCATTCAACTGTATCATCAGTAATATTGCTTCCCACCACTCCGAATGTGGTTTCGCCCATTGTCTGGAAACTCACACCCGAAAGCAGGTTGATGGCGATACCCACAATGACGGGAAGAAGAAAGGTTAAAAGACACATTTTATCACGGCGAATACTTTTCAACTGATACTTTAGTCCTTTCATCCTTTATCCCTCCTTTGCCAGTTCCCGGTTCAAAGTATGATAGGAAAGCAGGAACAGAAGAATGATTGTACCAATGCAAATCAAATAGTATGGCACTCCTGCCATTGGTGCGGAGAAGTATGCCGCTTTCATTGCAGTAAACAGATGATACATAGGATGGTAAACGATCCAATCCCATGTAATGCCGGTCTGTCCGGCCAGAAAAACGGGTGTTGTCACAAAAACCGCAAGGACAAGATAAAACAAAGAAAACTGCTTAAAATCTGGCAGCCGGATGGCGCAAAGAAAGCCTACTAATGCCATGATAACCGATAGAATACTTGCTTGCAGAAAAACACTTGGCAGCACATCAATGGCATACGAAGTTCCCAAATTGACAACGGTAAGCAAAACCGCAAAGATAAGGTCTGAAAGCAACAGTAGCAATAATTTTGATAGAATGAACATAGGGCGATGGATAGGAAGTATTCCATGCACCCGTATCACACCCATTTGCTTTTCCTTAAACAGCATGGAAGCCAGTCCCAAAAAACCAACTGCGGACAATTCAAAAAACAGAAATTCAGCGGTAATTTCCCGACGATTTTTCATTTCCTTATCGTTGGTGCCAATCATATCAGCCTGACCGTCCGTGTTTCCTTGCAGGACAGCTTCACCCCAAATGATACGGTAGTGATCGGTGGTTTCCAGCCCGCAAGAAATCATATACAATTCCGGCTCAACATCTGAAAAATCAAAACCGACAGAATACTGGTCTGCACAGGCTGTTTCCAAAGCCTCACGGCTATCTACCCTCGTTAGGTACTGCGAGTTGACAGATACCTTGCCTTGCGGATCGTAGAGATAAACCGGATACATCTCCTGATCTAAATTCACATACACAAAGTTAATATAGCAGGAATATAAAATCAGCGAGATAAGGGCTAACAGAAAAAACTTACTGGAAAGCATCAATTTGAAGTCTTTTTTCAGTAAATGATAAAATCCTCTCCACATCAAGTCAGCCCCCTCCCGGTATATTGGATAAACACATCCTCCAAAGTAGGCTCCTGTGAATGAATACTAATCAATTCATCATATACAAACGGAATACCGGCTTTTAATTCTGTTGCTTCTATGACTTTTTCCTCACGATTGCCCTGATACAAATAGTCGATAACAATACGGTGGTTGCTGTTTCGCTCTTTCAAATTTCTTGGGGTGTCAATCGCAACAATATTTCCATTGGAGATAAAGGCTACCCGATCACAAAGCAAATCGGCATCCAGCATATTATGCGTGGTGAGAAAGACCGTTGTACCTTTTTGTCGTTCCTTTTCAATGATTTTACGAAAGAGGACTGCTCCAGCAGGGTCAAGACCGCTTGTAGGTTCATCCAAAAACAAAAGTTTGGGATTACTGATAAGCGCCCTTGCCATGCTGACGCGCTGGCGCATCCCTTTTGAGTAAGACGATACCGGCTTTTTCAGGAAGTCTTTCTTAAATTCCAGTTCGTCCAGCAGTTCTTCCGCATTGCGCGTATGCTCTGCCGGATAGAAAGAAGCAAAGTAATGCAGATTGTCAAGTGCGCTCAAATTTGTATAAAGGTATGGAAATTCAAACAGAACGCCTATTTTCTGGAAAAATTCTTGTGTCTGCACATTTCGGATGTCTTGGCCGAATAACGAAACCGCGCCGCCGTGGTTTTTCAAAATGCCGGTCAGTATTTTTTGTGTCGTGGACTTGCCGGAGCCATTCGGCCCTAAAAAGCCGAAGATTTCTCCATCCTTTACGGAAAAGTTCAGACCATGCAATATCTGTTTGCCTTTCCCGTAAGAAAAGGTCAAGTCCCTAACTTCAATCATTCGTCATCCCCCCATTTTCCATGCTGCTCTTTTTTCTTTTCCTGTTGACGCTTACTCCACCATTTCATAAACTTAACTTTGAACGGGATAGAGATCAGCAGCGCCGCCAGAAGAACTAACCACCAATACCACTCCAAACCTAAGAACATACTTGTTACCTCCTTGTTTTGAGGGTCGCCCCTCTTATTGAGGTAAAACTATAAAAATGCGTTGAAGTTGGTGTGAGGTTGGTGTGAAATTGGTGTGAAATACTTTAAAAAGCAAAAAAGGAAAGCCCTAATTTCCTGTTTGAAATCAGAGCTTTCCAGCAAGAAAAAATGTTTATTTTGCAATGGGGACTGTAAAGTAAAACCTTACGCCTCCGGGCTGGTTTTCTGCACCATAGGGAAGATGTTGCATTGATAAAACCTGTGCGACAATAGCAAGCCCTAAACCCGAACCGCTATATTTGGAGTTCTTGCTACGGTAGAATTTTGTCCATATTTTGGGCAAATCCTCTGGCGGGATCGGCGGCCCCTGATTAAAGATAGAAAAATCGAGCATATCGTCATGTTCTTTCAGACGCAGTTTCAAAACACCGCCTGATTGCGTATTTCGCTTTGCATTGACGAGCAAATTGTCCAACACCTGTTCCATTCGGCGCTTATCGGTTTCAACATAGACGGGGTGTTCCGGCAATTCATATTGCAAATCAAAGTCCACATCCGGGGCATCAATCAATAACCGTCCGGCAACAGTTTCCACAAACTCAACAAAGTCAAATCGTTCCGGGAAAAGCTGGGTGGCTCCGTTTTCCAGAGCAGACAAATCAAGAAGCGTTGTAATGAGGTTACTCATGCGCTCTGTTTCAGATACAATGATGCCCAAATACCTTTTTCTTTTTTCTTCATCTGGCTCGTCTTGCAAGCCCTCGGCATAGGCGCGGATTACGCCTAATGGGGTTTTCATTTCATGGGAAAGACTGTCTACCAGTTCTTTTCTCTCCGCTAATAAGAGCCTTTCGTGTTCTATATCTTTTTCAAGCTGATTATTTGCAGCGTGTAATTGTGAAAGTGTCTGCTGCAAATTTTGGGACATCTTATTAAGATTTTTCGATAGATCACCAAATTCATCATTTGTTTGGATTTCACATGAAGAAGAAAAATCAAGCTGCGCCATCTTTCGAGCTGCCCGGCTTAATTTATCAATCGGCTTTGAAATAAAACGCCCCATCAAATAGTCAACCACCAGAACCAGCAATGTAACAAAACAAAGCCAGAGAAGAAAAGAAAAATCCTGTTCAATAGGTAGCCGTGTTGCCACGATATAAGAAACAATCAAGAGCAGCCCTGCAATTTTGGACACCATTATGATTTTTTTGCGGACAGTTCTTAATGTGAAGTTATCTTTTATGTTCATGGCGTCACCTCAAACTTATAACCTGAACGGATCAGTGTTACTATATGCTTGCCTTCATCACCTAACTTCTGACGTAAGGTTTTAATATGCGTGTCTACTGTCCGGGTTGTTCCCTCAAAATCGTACCCCCAAATTCGATTAAGCAGTTGTTCGCGGCTGAAAATTTGTCCGGGGTTCGCCATGAAAAAGTGGAGAAGTTCATATTCCTTGTGGGTAAGTACAATTTCCTTTCCATTGACAAATACTTTGTGAGAGGCCGGGATAACAGAAATTTTCCCGGCGTTTATTGCATCAGCCGGAAGAACAGAAGAACGCCGTAACAAGGCATTTGCTTTCGCTAACAGCACTTTAGGGCTGAATGGCTTTGTCATATAATCATCTGCGCCCAAATCATAGCCTTTTAGTTTATCTTCTTCGCTCCCTTTGGCGGTCAGCATAATAATGGGAAAATTGCTCATTTCTCTTGCCACCTTACAGACAGAGAAGCCGTCAAGGTTTGGCATCATAATATCCAATATCATCAAATCCATTGGATTATTTTTTAATATCATCAAAGCGTCTATGCCGTCGTCAGCCGTAAAACAGGTGTGACCGCCACGCTGCATATATTCGGCAATAATATCCTGCATATTCTTTTCATCTTCGACAATTAGAATATTTGCCATAAAACTGACCTCCTTTTATGTTTGCTTATAACGCCGATCTATTGGCTTCTCTGCCTCTTTGGGGATCAGCCAGACACCGGCCATTTTGACAGCACCTGGGATGCGTCCATCGGTGCAGTAATAATTTATCTGTCGGGACGAAACGCCCCATTTTTCGCTTGCCTCTTTGAGCGTCATGTAATCCATGTTCATACCTCCGACAATTTATTTCATTATATTTCATTTGCTCGAAGAATACAAGGAATATATAGTGAATTATATAGGCTATTTATAGGAACTATATAGACATATTCAGAAAGAAAGGTGAACACTAGAATGTAATAGGGTGAATCTGTATGGCAAAAAGACCGGTCGAAAAATATGATTTTACGCCTTTTGGACAGGCGCTCAAAGCGGCAAGAAACGAGCAGAAGGAGTCCCGCAACAAAGTCGGGAATGAAATGTATCTGTCTCCCCGCTATCTTGCCAACATTGAAAACAAAGGGCAGCATCCGAGTCTCCAGATTTTCTTTGAACTGGTGACCCGTTATCATATCTCCGTAGATCAGCTTCTCTTTGGGGACGCGACAGAGAGTAAGTCCACGGCACGCATACAGCTTGATCCCTTGCTTGATGGAATGACCGAAGCTGAACTGAAAATTGTCATTGCCACCGCACAGGCTATCTTAGATGCCGGAGCGGAGGAAGAAAAATGATGTGGTTGATGCAACTGAATAATGATTAGGAAACGCTATGAACGGATACCGTTTGTAGCGTTTTTCTTTGCTTTCATGGTTGCCAAAGGCAGGAGTTTCGGATTACT
>CALXAZ010000050.1 GCA_944386395.1 uncultured Clostridia bacterium | reverse complement strand
ATCATGGATTTCAGGAACTTCCAGCTCAAAAAGACGCTTTACTAGTCCGGGATGAGTCCTTGAAATGAGTACCTGGGGACCACGTGTATTGTTGCGCACTTCGACGACATATACCTTTATACGATCGCCTTCTTTCAATTCTTCGCCGGATATCTGCTCCCCTGCGAGAAGAACAGCCTCACCGGCACTGTCTTTTGCACCTCCCATGTCGAGAAATACATTGCCATTTCTCTCGTCACGCCGAAGGACAGTCGCGGTAACGAGCTCGTGCTCCTTTGAAGTATATTCCTGATATATCATTCCTCGTTCTGCCTCTCGGATGCCCTGGATGATGACCTGTTTTGCGGTTTGGGCAGCGATACGTCCGAACTGTTTTGTTTTAATGTCAATATTTATAAAATCACCAATATTCACTGTGGGAGAAATCTCGCGTGCGACCTCAAGAGAAACCTCAAGATCCGGATCATAGACATCATCAACGACCTCTTTGCGAACATACATGCGGATTTCTTTCTTTTCAACGTCGGGCTCAACAAATACGTTGTCGCCTGTGGAATCACTGTCTCGCTTATATGCAGTTATTAACGCCTGCGCGATGCGGTCTAACATATATGACTGAGGTATACCTTTTTCGCGTTCGATATCGGCAATAGCGTCAAAAAATTCGGGATTCATCTGGGAGTGCCTCCTAATATATAATAAAGTTTATCTATATTGGCTAAAGTCGGGAGAAAGCTTGACCTGAGATATTACAGCGGATGGAAAAGTAATTTCCTGTCCGCCACTGTTGATTGAAACATTTCCGTTTTCGTATGCCAAAAGAGTTCCTCTGTGTTTTTTTGCACCATCAATAGCTTTAAAAAGCTTGACCTCCACGGTATCGCCAATAAAACGGATAAAGTGCTCCGGCTTTTTCAGTGTGCGCTCTAGTCCTGCTGAGGAAACCTCCAATATATATGCGCCATCTATTAGATCGGCGTCATCCAGAAGAGGGTCTATAGAACGGCTAAATTCCTCACACTGAGAAATAAAGATTCCCTCGGCGCTGTCGATGAATATTCTTAGATAGCGTTCACCGCCTTCGCGGACAAATTCAACGTCCCAAAGCTCTACATTAAGACTCTTAGCTATTGGAAGAGCGAGGGCAGTTACTTCATCTGTAATTTTGCTCATAAAAAACTCCAGAATCAAATTTAAAAATTTAAATTTATAAGATTTGTTAAGTTAAGGAAAATTTTTAGAATGTAAAATAGACCAATAATAAAGAGTGGGAAAAACCCACTCCGATGGCAACCAAAACTTCTACTAACAGCTATAATTATAGCATCAATATAGGTATAATGCAAGACCTTTTTTACAATATATAGTACCATCGGAGAATAACATTTATGTTATTCTCCGATGGTTCCATAGACGTCAGGCTTCCATTTGACGTCCAAGAAATCCGGCGACCGTCTGAGCAAGCTTATACTCAGTATCACCCATAGTCTTTCCGTCCTCAGGAGAGATGAACAGCACGCATCCTGCAACATCTCCTTCGGAAATTATGGGGGCGGCTATTTCGACATAGCATGAGCTTCCATCGACTATCGGGATGTGCTTTTCACCCTGCCTGTGTTGAAAGACCTGCCTCCCTTCCATAATGCGCTCCAGTTCTTCGCTTACTCGTTTTTCCATGATTTCCCGGCGCTGACCTCCGGTGGCAGCGATCACGCTGTCGCGATCTACTATTGCGGTAGAAGCACCTGTGGTTTTATTAAGAGTTTCGCACATCTGTGTGGCAAAGGCTGTCAGCTCACCCATCGGAGAGTACTTTTTGAAGATTACCTCCCCATCTTTATCGGTATAGATTTCAAGAGAATCGCCCTCACGTATCCTCATTGTCCTGCGGATCTCCTTTGGAATAACGACACGTCCGAGATCGTCGATTCTTCTTACTATTCCGGTAGCTTTCATATATAAATCTCCTTTGTATTTCTAAAAGTCCTGCCGTAGTATTGTTTGTTAAACAAGTCAGAGTTATACAGAATATTAGATTTTTTGCTTTATGGTGACATAAAAATGAAGATCGATAAACGAGAAAATAGAAAAAGCATCTGTTTGTTGATAATTGATATTGTAAAATAATAGAGTATTTGGTATTATCAATCAGGTTAAAACGCTTAGATATGTCTGAGGTGCTTTGTATGGAAATCGAAATAAATATAATTAAATACCTCATAGTGTGTCCGCTGGTCTTTCTGGCAGGATTTATCGATTCGGTTGCTGGTGGAGGAGGAGTAATTTCGCTTCCTGCATATTTTCTTGCAGGAGTTCCACCGTATCTTGCTGCTGGGACGAACAAATTTGCTGCATGCCTAGGAACTCTGATTTCAACAGGAAAATATATGAAAAACGGTAAAGTGCGCTTCAAAAGTGCTCTTTTTTCGGCGGTAGGAGCACTTGCGGGAGGTGCACTTGGAGCAAATGCTGCGCTGCATATTTCCGAAGAAATCCTGCATGTCATCATTCTTTCAGCTTTGCCGGTAGTTGCAGTGTTTATGACAGTGAAAAGTAAATTTGGAGAAGATGGTGGACGGGATACAGGATTTTCACCTTTTAAGACATCTGTTATTGCTGTGCTTATAGGAGTATTGATAGGAGGATACGATGGTCTTGTGGGTCCTGGAACCGGGACATTTCTAATCATTGCATATGCGGGAATACTTGGGATGGATTTGCTGACATCGTCAGGCTGCGCTAAAGTTTCAAACCTTGCCTCAAATATTGCTTCGCTCTCTGTGTACCTTTTAAATGGAAAAGTGATCTTTGCGTTGGCGTTGCCGGCAGCTGTATTTTGTATGCTTGGAAATTACGCCGGGGCGCAATACGCCATAAAGGGAGGGAGCAGAAACGTACGAAAGGTGATGTTTGTAGTGCTCGGACTGCTTTTTGCAAAATTCGGGTTGGAATTTTTGGGCGTGGAGCTTGGGTGAAAGCGTTGACATTTCGAGGCTGGAGATATATACTTTTTATAGCATACTTGAATAAAATATTATAGTTTCCCAAAGGATACAAAAGAAAGGAATGGATAAACATATGCCAATCACAGGTTACGGTCACATTGGATTTGTCGTAAGCGACATGGAAAAATCGATTGATTTTTATTGCAATAAGCTAGGATTTGAGAAGGTTACAGAGTTTGGAACCCCCGAGCGTAGAATTGTTTTTCTAAAGATATGCGACGGTCAGACAATTGAGCTGTTTTCCGGTGGCACAGATACAATTGAGCTCACAAAGTCGACAATAGGTTTTGCTCATACTTGCCTGATAGTCGAAAATATGCAAGAACTGGTCGAAGAACTGAGAGCTAAAGGTGTCAAGATAACAAGCGAGCCACGTTATAACGATGATGGCAGCGGCAACTTCCGCATGGTTGACCCAGATGGAAATGAGTTTGAAATGATGCAGCGCGGAGCAAACTCTAAATTCTAAGTACATATTATTTGTTCTAAACACATATCACTTATTATAAATATTTGTTTATTAAAAGAGGAAGGCATTCGGCAACGCCAGATAAGGAAGTATTTATATAGGGTACGGTGTAACTCAGTGAAATGGGTTACACCGTTTTCTTATATTCGAAAACTGTCAATACAGTTTTCCTGCTTGTTACGGTATGCGACTAAAAAGGGGGAAAATGCTGCCTTTATCCGGAAGTATAGGAAGGAGCTCGGCGGCAGGTAGTTCATACTACTTGCCGCCGTAGTTTTATTATTTCCTATATCGCTATTGTTTGGTTTGTGTGTGATCACTTTTAATCCTCCAATCTGTATTCCATTCTCCAGATACGATCGGTCATTCCGCAATTCTCATAAAATGCAATGGCATCCTTGTTAAATCTCCAAACGCCAAGCTCAATCATTTTGCATTTCTTCTCTTGAGCCTTTTCCTTGCAACACTCAAACAGCCTTCTTCCAATTCCGTTTCTTTGATGGAATTTTAAGACACAAATATCATCAATGTAGAAACAGTCAAAGTCAATGTATGTAGAGTGATTTCTGTAAGAAACAATCCAAGCAAAAGCATATCCTACTACCTC
>CALXAZ010000049.1 GCA_944386395.1 uncultured Clostridia bacterium | reverse complement strand
TGTAAACGCCTCTTCTTCCACATTTCCTCCGCCAACAACTTCGATTATTGGCAGACCAAAAGCCTTCGCAAAATCCCAGTCTCTCGTGTCATGACCCGGGACTGCCATAATGGCTCCGGTGCCATAGCTCATAAGTACATAGTCAGACACAAATATCGGTATCTCAGTGTTATTTACTGGATTTATGGCACTCACTCCCTCCAGCTTTACACCGGTCTTGTCCTTCTGAAGCTCGGAACGCTCAAAATCTGATTTCTTCGCAGCTTCATACTGATACTCTTTCACCTTATCGAGGTTTTTAATGCTCTCAGCCCACTTCTCTATATATGGATGCTCCGGTGATATTACCATATACGTCACACCAAAAAGCGTATCCGGACGGGTAGTATAGACAGTGAGAATATCCCCTGCCGACGTCCTAAAATCAACCTCCGCACCTGTAGAGCGTCCAATCCAGTTGCGCTGCTGCGCCTTCACCCTCTCAGGATAATCGACTTCATCCAGCCCATCTATAAGCTTCTGTGCGTAATCGGTTATCTTAAGTATCCACTGGCTTTTTTCGCGGCGCACAACTTCGCTTCCACAGCGCTCGCATACCCCATCTACTACTTCTTCATTTGCAAGCACGCACTTGCACGATGTACACCAGTTTACCGGCATCTTCGCCTTATAGGCAAGACCGTGCTTATACAGCTGAAGAAATATCCATTGCGTCCATTTATAATACTGCGGATCTGTTGTGTTTATCTCTCTGTCCCAGTCGAATGAATACCCGAGCATTTTGAGCTGCCGCTTGAATCTCTCAACATTTGTCTTTGTGACAATCGCAGGGTGTATTTTATTTTTTATGGCATAGTTCTCCGTAGGTAACCCAAAAGCGTCCCATCCTATCGGGAAAAGTACATTATACCCTTCCCTGCGGCGTTTGCGAGCAACAATGTCCATTGCAGTATACGGGCGCGGGTGCCCTACGTGCAGCCCCTGTCCCGAAGGGTACGGAAACTCTATGAGTGCATAAAATTTAGGCTTTGACGGATCTTCTCCCGTCTTATAAATGTTCTCTTCTTCCCATTTCTTCTGCCATTTTTTCTCTATCTCGGTAAATTCATACTTCATCTATCAACAGTCCTTTCATTTTAAAAGGCAAAATCTACAAATTGAAGCTCATGCTACTAAAACCGCACCACAGGTTTTTCCTCTCCGATGCCAGGTATCTCAAGCAGCGAAGCATCTGCCCACAGCCTCTCTATCGAATAGAAGCCACGCGTCTCCTCCAGGAATATGTGTACTATCACTGAGCCATAGTCCATCAATATCCAATTTGCAGCGTTATATCCCTCTATGTTCAAGGGATATATCCCTTCTTCCTTGAGCTTGAACTCTACCTCATCGCTTAAAGCTTTTACATGTGTCGTCGCATTTCCCGTACAGACAACAAAATAGTCCGCAAGAACCGTAAGGTTTTCTATGTGCATAACCTTGACGTCCCCGGCTTTTTTATCATCCAACAGCTGTGCAATTTTCGTTGCCAGTTCTTTTGATGTCATCTCTGCCATAAAATCTGCCTTTCCGGTTTTAAACCTCATGTATTATCAATATCCGTTAGGGTCAAACACATCGCCGGTCCACAATGTCGGCTCGGAAGCCTCCGTTCCAGTTGTTTCCGTCGTTACCTGAGTGGACTGCGTATTCGTTTCAGAGGGCTCAGTCGGCTCTGTGCTCTCTGCTGGGTCTGTGCCTTCTCCGGTCTCGTCGATGCTTCCAAATCCCTCCGGCTCTGTGCTTTCGCTTCCAGATGTGTCCTCAGTATTGCCTGATGTATTATTTTCTGATGGATCCTGCGCCTCACTCACGTCGGTTGCATCTCCTTCCTGACCAGATGTATCCTCCGAGCCTGAGCTTGTCTCAGAGGATTCCGTAACAGCTTCCGTGGTGGTCACCGGGGCGGTAGTGGAGGTCGTTTTTGTATACGTTATCGTCGGCTTTGCCGAGTTCGCCTCGGGGGCTGACGTCTCCTTTCCCCTGTTTATGATATCCAGATCGCCTGCTGTAATATCATATGTATACGGATTTATGGTAGAATTTACAAGATCAAGGACAGCCGTCTCATTTAATACCACATATGAGATCCCTTTATACGACCCCAGTTCCTCTGAAAGCGTATAGAAGTTAAGATTCTCTTCCATATCAACTTTCATGCCTTCCTGTCCAAACCATAGTATTTCCCCCGTTGTCAGGTTGGTTTTTACATACTCAACAAATATATTTGCAAATTGAGGTATCTTTCCCAGATTCTGTATCTTCAGGGTCTGCTTTGCGGTAGCCTTTAAAAAGTCCTGCGTTACCGCAATCCTCCCAAGGTCAGCATTTGCATACCCTGACCTGAATCGGACAAGCTGTATTGCCTGTGAACCGTTAAGCCTCTGCAAACCTTTGCTCAAATGTATATGCAAATCCTGAGTTGGATCGTCATAGTTCATGTTCGTCGGGACATCAAATTCCACTCCACCTATCTCGTCCACCAGCTTCACAAATCCCTGTAAGTTTACTACAGCATATCTGTCCGGCTCAAAACCTATAACGCTTGCAACCTCATCTATCAGCTGATCAACCCCTCCATATCCGTAGGATGAATTTATCTTTTTTATAGTCCTGTCAGCATTTACCAGAGTATCCCTCGGTATGTTTATCACGTTTACCTTCTGGTTTGCAACGTCAAACGCCGCGACCATAATAACATCCGCAAGACCTCCACTCTTGTCAGTTCCAGCAAGCAAAACCGTATAGAAATCATCTTTCCTTCCATCTACCCTAGTGCTTTGATCGGTATTCTCAGTCATTTCAGTCTCAATAGTATTTCCGGAAGCATCTGTCACAGGTTCTTTCGTTTCTGTATTTCTTATCACCGGGTCAATATCCGGTGGCTTTACATTTACCTTTACCCATGCAAAAACTGCTACTGCCAAAACAAGAAATATGGAAAAAACTATAACCGCAATACGGATTGCCCATCTTTTTTTCCTCTTTTGACCGGTTTTCTTATTAGCTTGTCTAGTCCCCGCAGAATGTTTCCCGGAGACCGACGCAAGTTTAGTTTTTGATGCCATATGCGTAAGTCATACCTTTCTTATTACCCACAGGTGTGCGGGCATACTCCACAATTATCCCGGCAAACTTATCTATTTTCTCTGTCTCTTTTCTCTATTAGTAGATAGTTATATCCGTCTACCATATCTGTACATACTGCTCTGCCCTGCTCAAGCACATATCTCAAGGTAGCCACAAATGATTCCCTTACCGCCACATCAAGATCGGTATATGCCAACTCACGGATATGTTCTACTCCAGAAAATCTCCTCGTTGGCTCTATATAATCTGCAATATATATTATCTTCTCAAGCAGCGACATGTGGGGTCCTCCCGTGGTATGCCGCCTTATTGCATCCGCAATTTCACTATCCACACCAAATCTCTCTCTGGCAAGCTCTGCTCCCGTCTTTTGATGCAAAAGTTCCGGTGAAAGCATTTCAGCCTGATTTGGTATTATACCATACTTTTCACAGAGTTTCAACTGTTCCACACTGCTAAGAGCTTTTGTACAGTCATGCAATAAAGCTGCTATACGTGCTTTTATTATATTCGCTCCCCATCTCTCCGCAAGCCTTTCGGCTTCCGATATACACCCTTTAACATGCGGTATTCTCTTTGGCTTCAACATGGCAATAGCCTGCGGGTATATTTCGCTAAACTCCACGATAAAACCCCTTTTTCTGAACATATTTCAAGACCTTTGGTGGAAGATATATGCTCTCTGCTCCGTGTGCAATACCTTCTCTCAGCTGGGTTGATGATATTTCTATTACAGGGTTTTTCACTATATCACATCCAGCACCGTATCGCTCCAGTAGAAATCCAGCCTGCTTTTGCAACATATCCTGCTCTCCCTCTTCGCGGGCAAGTACACAAAGGCGGCACAGAGAAAATATCTCTTCTGGGCGTCTCCACATGTGTATCGTCATAAACATATCGGCACCCATAAGCAGCCAAAGCGCGGCATCGGGATATATGTCGTGAAATTCAAGCATCGTATCCGCCGTATAGCTTGGACCTTCCCGCCTGATCTCTATATCGGATACCTCTACAAAGTCCAGTCCATCAAAAGCAAGCTTTGTCATTTCCAGCCGCTCCTCTGCCGACGGCGATCCCTCTGGCATAACCTTATGAGGGGGATTTTTGGCCGGCACAACAACTATTTTATCCAGATCCAGCTGTTTCTTTACTTCTTCGGCAAGTTTTACATGCCCAATATGCGGAGGATTAAACGTCCCACCATAAATTCCTATCTTTTCAAGCCTTTCAGTCTTCATTTCATCCTCCGCTATATCAGAGGCTCGTCCGGATCGGGACGGTAGAGAACAAATCTAGTGCCTATTATCTGTACAGATTCGCTATCAGTCGCCTCACACAGCGCAAAAGCAGCCTCACGTGCCGTCAACATCGAGTTTTCCAACACCCTGTATTTCACAAGCTGTCTTGCCGCAAGAGCCTCTTCAACCTGCTTTATAACATTTTCCGTTATCCCGTCCTTACCAATCTGTCCTATTGTCTCAATAGTGTTTGCCATCGCGCGAAGCGTTGCACGTTCTTTTGATGTAAGCATTAGCTATTCACTTTCTCTTTCCTTGAGTTTTTTTACAATTCCGTCTATTGCTATCGCTCTATGTGAGCACGAATTTTTCTCGTCCGCCGTTATCTCCGCCATCGTCCGTCCAAACTGCGGCATAAAAAATACCGGATCATATCCAAATCCTCCCTCACCTCTCGGCTCACGGAGTATCTCGCCATCACAATATCCGTGGGCAGTCAGTCTCTCCCCGTTTGGAAACACACACGCTATACAGCATGCGTACCTCGCGGAACGCTCCTCTACTGTCTCCATATTTTTCAGCAACAGCTCATATCTTTCAACATCATCCTTACAACTCTCTCCACCATATCTTGCAGAATATACCCCCGGAGCTCCTCCCAGCCCGTCAACTTCAAGCCCCGAGTCATCCGCTATCGCCGCAAGACCGGTAGACCTGCAAACGGTCTCTGCCTTTATAATAGCATTCTCTTCAAATGTCGTGCCAGTTTCCTCTATCTCGCCGAAAAATCCAGCCTCCCCAAGTCCTATAACCTCAAAGCCAAGGCTGCCGAGTATTTGCCTCATTTCCACAAGCTTATGAGCATTATTAGTTGCTATAACAAATTTCATTGTGCAAGTCCCTCTCTATCAAACAGCGCCTTTACAAATCCTTCAGCTTCAAACGGCATGAGATCGTCAACCTGCTCCCCTACTCCTATAAATTTTACCGGAATACCCAGCTCAGCGGCAATTGCTATAACGATCCCTCCCTTTGCTGTACCGTCAAGCTTTGTCAGCACTATCCCACTCACAGATGCTGCCTCTTTGAACTGCTTTGCCTGAATGAGCCCATTCTGCCCAGTCGTCCCATCTATAACAAGTAACGTCTCCCTATCTGCGTCAGGGAGCTCTCGGGCTATCACGCGTTCTATCTTGCTCAGCTCATTCATCAAATTCTGCTTATTGTGCAGCCGCCCCGCAGTGTCACATATGACAATATCCGTATTTCGGGCCTTTGCCGCTGTACAGGCATCAAACACCACGGCTGCCGGGTCAGAGCCTTCGCTCTGCCGGACTATATCTACACCGGCTCTTCCCGCCCATATCTCAAGCTGATCTGCCGCTGCCGCACGAAATGTATCCGCAGCACATAACAACACACGCTTTCCCTCTGATGCATACTTTGCAGCAAGCTTTCCTATCGTCGTAGTCTTTCCAACTCCGTTCACTCCAATAACCAGCACAACCGACGGTTTAGTGTTGAGGTTCATGCTATTTTCGTGGCTATTGAGTATCTTGCAGAGTATTTCCTCAAGCGCCTCTCGTATTTCCTCTGCCGACTGGAGCTTTTCCGCTTTCGTCCGCTCCCTCAGCTCGTCCACAGCCCTCATGGAGGTCTCCACACCGATATCACCAAGTATCAGCATCTCCTCCAGCTCTTCAAAAAAGCTCTCGTCTGCCTTTCTAAAGTTTGTAAATATCTGTTCAATCTGCCCCGTAACTGCTTTTCTGGTCTTTTCAAGACCGCTTTTTATCTTATCAAAAAAAGACATATATTCCTCCACAAATTATTTCAGCTTCATACCGAGCTCCCGCTCAGCCTCAGCAATATTCAATGCAAGTATTTTTGATTCCCCCTGTACCTGCATCGTAACTCCATAAAGCATATCGCTGCCCTCCATCGTTCCACGCCTGTGCGTTATTACGATAAACTGGGTACTATCACAGAGCTTTCTGAGATACGCCGCAAAACGCGCTACATTTACTTCATCAAGCGCCGCTTCGATCTCATCAAGCACACAAAACGGTGTGGGGCGGACCTTTAATATCGCAAAATACAAAGCTATGGCCACAAATGCCTTTTCTCCTCCGGAAAGAAGCGTTATCGTCTTTAGCGATTTTCCTGGTGGCTGAACCTTTATGTCTATTCCACAGTTCAGTATATCATCTCTGTCCTCCAGCTCAAGCTTTGCCCGTCCTCCTCCAAATATTTCAGTAAATGTGTCAGAGAAGCTTTCATTTATCCTGTCAAACTCAGCAGCAAATATCTCCCTCATTTTCCTGGTAATATCTGCTATTATCTCTCCCAGCTCTGTTTTTGATTTCTGCACATCATCACGCTGATCAGAAAGATATCCGTATCTTTCTGACACCCTGGCATACTCGTCTATGGATCCAATATTTATATCTCCCAGGCGGCTTATCTCACGCTTTATATCGCTGATACGCTTTTGTACCTGACCCTCGTTGTCTATCTGACGCACAATCTCAGAGGCTGTGCTTCTTGTAAGCTCATAGCTGTCCCACAGCCTGTCCACAATCTGTTTTTCAGACATGTCAAGCTCTGTTTTTTTCTGTTCCAGCCTGCTGCGCTCACGCTCAAGCACGACGATGGTTTTGTTTTTTTCCTGACCTTCTCTATCTGCCGTGCTCTTCAAGCCTTCTGTCTCAAGTCTCTCCGCAGTTATACGTGATATATCTTCACGTATGCTGTCACATCTCTTCGCAGCTTCATCCGCAGCTTTCCATTTTTCCGCTGCCGCCTGCTCATTTTCAGCTATCTGGACACGGTATTCCTCTGCAAGCTCTTGCCTTTTGGAGCGGTCCTCCCAAAACTGCTTACTTATATGCTCAAGCTCATAAAGGTTATCGATAAGTGTCTGGCGCTCGCTCTGCTGCCCGCTGCGCTTTTCCCTAAGCGATGCTGCACCGCTCTCCACTTCGCTTGCAGCCTCCGATCTATCTTTAAGCTCTTTTCGTAGCTCATCAAGCTTATAGACAAGCCCTGTCCTGCTGCCCTCTATCTGTTCCCTCTCTGATGCAAGCTTCTCGCCTCTCCTTTTATTTTCTGATAATCTATCCCCAAGTCGCTCCAGCTCTTCAGCCAGGTTCTCTACAGCTGCGCGGCTTGTCTCATATCTCTCCTCTGCTAGAGCTGCCTCTCCAGAAAGCCTAAGCACAGCATCGTCCGCCTGGCGCTGCTCTGCCCGGGCAACGTCCAATTCGTATTCCGCTGCCGCAACTTCCCTCCGCAGCTCCGTTGCAGCACTCTCTCCTGCACTCAACTTCTCATCAAGCTCTTTGAGTGACCTTCTCAATCTCTCAAGCTCTGCCGCGCGGCTCAATATCCCGGTGTTTCGTGACGTGCTGCCTCCAGTCATCGATCCTCCGGCATTTATCACCTGTCCGTCAAGCGTAACTATCTTAAATCTATACCTAAACTTTCTAGCTATTGAAATTGCCCTATCCATATTTTCGGCTATAACTGTCCGTCCAAGTGCGTTTCTTATTATTTCGCGGTATTTCGGCGCAGTTTCAACAATCTCGCTTGCTATACCGGCAAAGCCAGGCTCTCCCTGTACATTTTCATCCATAAGCCTTCCGCGTATAGCTGTCAGAGGTAAAAAGGTTGCCCGCCCTCCATCACGCCGTTTTAGCAAATCAATCGCCTGCTTGCCATCCTCCTCGCTGTCGGTCACTATATTCTGCAAGCTCCCCCCAAGCGCAGTCTCAATTGCAAGGGTATATTCAGGCGCCATTTTTACAAGCTGGGATACCGGTCCATGTATTCCTTTTAGCGTACCTCGCGCCTTCTCCTGCATAACCAGCTTGACCGCACGGGAAAACCCCTCATAATCACGCTCCATATCTTCAAGGAGCCTAATCCGGTGCTCAAGCGAATTTTTCTCTACTGTCAGTCCGTTTCTGTCTGAATTTACTTTATCCAGCTTTTTCTGACGGTTATTGAGCCTTATCTCATACCCTGAAATGACATTTTTAAGAGACTCCGCTTGTTTTTCCGCTTTTGTTTTCTCATCCTGTTTCAATTTCAGAATCGCTGCAAGCTCCTCCGTTTCGCCCTCACGCAACCAGCTGTCTGAGGACAGCGCAGTTCTTCTTTCTATGAGTTCTGCATTTGAAGCGTCTAAAAGGCTGCACTCCAAATCAAGCCTTGCCAAATCCCCATCAGCAACAGATATCTCACTTTCAAGCTCTTCTGCCCGCTCAATCAATCCCCGGCTCTGCTCCTCAATCCTCGCAAGCTCCTCTGACAGCTCCTGCAGCCTTGCTTCCGTTTCGCTTATTCCCTTTTCAGCCTCCTCTATTCTCCGGCGGCGGTCGGCAAGCTGTTCCGCTATGCCGCTCTCACGACCCTCCTGTTCATCTATATCGCTCTTAATCCGTAAAATATTATCTTTCAGATTTTTTATCGTTCCGTCAATAACGGTAGCTTCGCTCTCAGCAGTATTTTTCTCTCCTTCAGTATCGCTAAGAAGGCTTCGCAGCTGCTCAAGCGCGACATCCCTTTCCTGTATTGCCATAGCAAGCTTATCTATATCTCGATACAGCTTTTCAAGTTCTGTATTCTCTCCTTCAAGCTGCTTAGAAACTGCACTATAATCTCTCTCGACCTTTTCGGAGTTTTTTCTCAGCTCGTCAAGCTTTTTCATCCACAGAGAAACCTCTTCCACTCTGAGCTCATCTCGCAGGACAAGAAACCTCTTTGCCTTTTCCGATTGCTCACGTAGAGGTTCTACATTCAGCTCTAACTCCGCTATCTTATCGTTTATTCTCAACAGATTTGCTGCTGTATTTTCCAGCTTACGTTCCGCCTCCTCTTTGCGGTAGCGAAACTTGGATATACCCGCAGCCTCCTCAAATATTTCACGCCTGTCTCCGCTTTTTGCTGCAAGTATCTCGTCTATCCGTCCTTGACCTATGATTGAATACCCATCTCTCCCTAAACCGGTATCCATAAATATCTCATGTATGTCTCTCAGCCTCACCGATGTCCGGTTTATATAGTACTCGCTCTCTCCTGAACGAAAATATCTGCGTGTCACCATTACCTCTGATGCCTCCACGGGAAGCTCCCCGCCGCTATTATCCAATATTAGTGACACCTCTGCAAATCCGACAGGTCCCCGGAACTGAGTCCCACCGAATATGACATCCTCCATTTTTGCTCCACGCAACGTTTTTGTTGACTGTTCCCCGAGCACCCAGCGTACCGCGTCTGAAATATTCGATTTTCCGCTTCCGTTTGGTCCTACAATGGCGGTTATTCCTCGCCCAAAGGTCAGAACCGTCCTATCGGCAAAGGACTTAAACCCCTGTATCTCGAGTGATTTCAGGTACACAATCACACCTCTTTTTCTCATATTCTATTGCAGAAAAAGGACCCCGATATATCATTTTATTATACCATAATAGATGCCATTTTTCAAGGTTGAAACCACATTGCAATGGTCTATATAAAATTTAATTGATACTTCTCAAGACCTTATCTGCATTCTTTTAATATATACAGACTTTACTAGTAGATTTAGACTTATAATTATCATACGATACAGTTTTTGCTATTTTTGCATCACTTCATAAAGATATGGTCATAGTCTATATGATATACTTAACTATACTAATACATTTTAGTGGTAGATACTCTTTTTATAATTGCATTAAAGAACATTTTTAACAACACTTATAACACTAGAGGTTGACACATAAAACTAGATATGATATCTTAAAAATGTTACAAAGTGACATATTATATTGTGTTTATCACATCTGAGTATGTTAATGTTGTGAGCTACGCTTTTAAAATATCGAAAGCAGTTCTTATATATTGGAAACATTCACTATTAAATTAATCATTTTTACAAATCTGGAGTGCTAATATGAGAGTTACTATAAAAGATGTAGCACGCGAAGCTGGGGTATCGGTTAGTACTGTATCTTATGCACTAAACAAAAAAGGTGAACCAATAAAAGATAGCCACAAAAGAGTCATTGATGCGGCAAAGCGGCTTGGTTATGTTCCTGATGCTACAGCTAGAAGTTTGGTAAACAGCAGAACAAATAGTATCGGAGTAGTTATACGTAAACAAAAGCACAAAGACGAGTATAACCCATATGAAGTAGAACTTATTGCCGCCTTTTCATCAGAACTTGCTAAGTGCAAAAACTGGATGAATTTATATTTAGATAATGGAGACAATAATTCCCTTTTAGAACAACTAGTGATTGATGCCAAGGTTGATGGAATGATATGGGCTGGAGAAAAAATACCAAATCAAATTCAAAATATTTTAAAAGTGCGTAGTGTCCCATATGTAATCGTCCTTGCCCCAGAAGCAAATCCGGAAGTATCTACTGTGCAAATAAATGGAGAACATGGAGTTGTAGAAGCGATACGTTATCTTGTCAGTTTGGGACACCGCAAAATACTTAACATTGCAGGATTCCCCAATATGGCAACAAAGCGTAGATGTACATATATAAACACTTTAGAAAATATGGGAATATGTAGCCACAAAGAAATATTCTGTTATTACAATGAAAACCTTGCATATGAAGAAGTAAAAAAGCTATTAATACAAAACGATAATCGCCCAACTGCTATCTTTGCAGAAAATGATAATATGGCACTTAGTGCCATGCGCGCAGCAAAAGATCTTGGTTTTAAGGTTCCGGAAGACATCTCTATTGTCGGTTTTGACGATATCTATGCTACACAAATATCAGATCCTCCTCTTACTACAATAAGGCAGGATCTTAATGAGGTTGCCAGACTTGCATGTGAGTATTTGATAAAATGTCGTGACAGCAAAATAAGTTTACCTTTGATACACGAAAAAGTACCAACCAAACTTATAATTAGAGGGAGTACAGGTAAGGTGCCAGCCTTCTAGAAAAATGTAAAAGTGGTATTTATATTTTAAAAATTATATAAATAACAAAGGAGGATCCGATTGGATCCTCCTTTGTTATTTACCAATATCGGTCTAATATCCACACTCTTTATTAATTAATCAATTTACCAACTTTAGCCCAAAATCACTGGCTCACCATCAAGTTTTTCCATGTCAATAAGCGCTTTCATATATTTGCCGTACTTCGTTTCAAGTTCTTCATGTGCAAGGTCGAATTTGTTCATAGGATAAATTTTTACAGGAAGATCCTTATATTTCCAAACACCAGTAGATAGCATTTTTACTGCATTTACTGCCCCTCTAGCAGACAAATCTGCCTGTCGTGGATGAGTACTCCGCATTTCTATATCCTTAAAATTTAACTGTTGAACATCAACAAACCTCTTTCCTCCAGTATGGTATGCTCCTATATACAATTTTCCACACATACGTGTAAGATTTATAGCGGCGTCAAGAGACTCTTCTGTCTCTCCCCATTCGCACACAGTAGCAAAACCAGATGGTCTCAGTCTTTGTCCAGGTACATAGGGGTGACAAAATTTTTCAAGCTCTTCTTGAACGGTATATATCTCATCCGCACCATACTTTTTTGCATTTTCAAGTGACTCTAGGCGGATATCTACAGCGACTACATAAGCGCCACGTGCTTTAAGTAAAGATATAGCTCCGCAGCCCATATACCCGCAACCCACGACACACACACTATCTCCAGGAATGCCTATATTAACTTTGCTTACAGCACTCACAATACAAGCCAGTGGCTCAAGGACGGCATCTTCATCACGTATGTTATCTGGGATCTTTACTATTGTGCTCTTTTGGGGATCCACTACTTGATATTGCACCATACCACCTGCTCCCGGAAGAGTGCTTCCCCAAAGACCGCTTACTTTGTCACCAACGGCATAACCTTCAACATTTTTACCTACTTCAACAATAACCCCCATTGGTTCATGCCCAAAAGACTGCCCTTTCTTTGCAACTGACCAGTCATAGTGTTCAGACATACATACTCCAACATATTTCAGCTTGATCAGGATTTGATCATCATTAGGTTTCACATCTGGTATATCCACTACAGCACTTTGTCTCGGACCAACCATCACTACATGTTTCATAATTATCCTCCTCTGCATCAATAATGTTTTCAGAACGTTTTTAGTATAATAAAGATTATTTTTTTGTCAATAGAAAAAATAATGTTTTTAATATTAGAAACAACTCAACCCTTAACCACATTTAAAAGCCTGTAAATACACGGTTTTTAAAGTGATTAGACGTGGTTAAAAGCAAAGAAATGTAGGTAATTCGTATATTGTTCCTATATTATTCATACACCTACATTCCTATACAAAGTTAGCCTCCTC
>CALXAZ010000048.1 GCA_944386395.1 uncultured Clostridia bacterium | reverse complement strand
TATAAAAAATAGCAGAGGGTGTAGAGAAAATGTATTTACATGACAATACATAGAGGGAGGATGGTGCTATGGCGGAATATCTCCCTAGAATAGGTGAAAAGTGCTATTATATGCATAGAGAAGTAATAGTTATAGATGTTTTAGACTTTTTCCATCTTGTAAAAATAAAGGATTTATCAGGGAAGTATTCAGTTTGTGTTGATAAATGTACGTTGACTAGGAAGCCTGATTTTGTCAATACTATATCGTTAAGGCTTTTTGGAGGAGAAAATAAATGAGTGTTTTACAATTTATTGAGGGATACATGAACGGCAATGCATGGGAGGAATTGTGTGTAATGTGTTATCGTATGAGATATCAAAATGAGCATTATACACCCATTTCTGCGGCTCAGGGAGGCGATGGAGGAATCGAAGGATTTACTCAAAATGGAATTGTTCATCAATGCTATTGTCCAGAGAAAGACTATTCAGATGAAGATAATTACACGCATATGCGTGATAAAATGACAAAGGATATCGGAAAACTTTTGAAACCCGATTATATAAAGAAACTTAAAGAGTGGGGTGTACCACCAATTAAAGAATGGCATTTTGTTATACCCGAACAAAAGGACTCTCGTATTGTAAAACATGCTGAGACTAAAAGAAAGGAAGTATTAGCCGCTAAGAAGGCAAATCCTACTGTTTATACAAATATTGACGATGAATTTAAAGTTATCATAAAGTGTGCAGAAGATTTTTTATTGGAAATTAGCAGGATAGTTCTTGCTCCTCATAAAGATTATCTTTTAAATTTGGCGATAAGAGATGCAGTTGAGCTTGACTATACGAAATGTGATTCTGAAAAAGTTAACAATATAAAACGAAAAATAAAAGCCATAAAAAACACTAATAACGATGAGGATATAGATGTTGTTTTTCTAGTGAATCATTATATAGAATCTTATCTTAGTGGATTAGCAATATTAAATAAGTTGAGACTGAATTTTCCGGAAATACATGAATCGCTAATTGAATTAGAACAGAGTTGTAAAAAAGATGTTGCTGTTAAGACGAGATTAATATCTGAACACTCAGGTAATGCACGTTTGTTTGGTGAATTGCTTGATGATTTTGAAAAAAAGCTTAAAGAACAATTCTCTACAACAATTAGTTTGGCTTCAATTGGGGAACTTAAACAAGATTTAGTTGCAAGTTGGTTGGCAGATTGCTCAATGGAATTTAGAATGTAGGTGAGAGTATTTTGAATAGACAAAATTTAATTGAAAATAGGGATATTGTGTTTGATGCCAAACCAGATGCTGTGCCATATAATTATCGTATCAGTTATAAAGTTTCGCAGATATGCTTTATTATTGCAAAATCATGTTGGGGTAAGTCTGGTTGTTTGCCAATAAAACTACATATTATATCTTTTGCGCTTTGCTCGAAAGAAGCAATGGACAGGCTATTAGATTATGTACAATATGACTTTGCTTCGCCTCCCATTATTCGTTTTGATCCAGCGGTAAATAGAGCAGTAACTTTTGCAATAGCAGATGAATTGATTTTTCAAGGGAAAAACGGAAAATATGTTTTGACAGACAAAGGCCAAGAACTTGTATCAGAAATAGATAACAAATCAGAAATATTTACTGCAGAGAAGATAGCACTTTCGCTTTTGTCAAAAAAATTGACAGATAATAAGATAAAACAACTGTCAGATATTTGGAGGAACACATATGCTGAGAATAAATCGTCTTCGCATTGAAATTAAAACAGCCAATGAGGAAAATGAAGGAATTTATGGTTTTGATGAAAAATTTTCCAGTGGGTTAACATTTATTGCTAGTAATAGTAATACTGCTGGTAAAAGTTCTGTGCTTGAAGCAATTTTTTACTGTCTTGGTTTTGAAGAAATTATTGGAGGAAGAAATCAAAAAGTTCTCACTTCTGTGTATAAGTCAGTAATTCATGATGGGGATAAGGATTGGAATGTTTTAGAGTCAGGGGCATACTTGGAAATATCTAATGGTAATGAAATTGTAACTATATATAGATCTGCAAAAATGGAAACAAGGGATCCACGACTTGTTACTGTATATTATGGTGATTATGATTCTATTGGAAATCAAAGTACGCAACCAGAAGATATGTATATTCATGATGGAGGTGCAGCAACTAATGAAAAAGGGTTCCACTCGTTTTTAGAATCATTTCTGCATATTCAACTACCTTTGGTACAAACAAACGGTAATAATCAAAAACTATATTTACAAGTGATTTTTTCAGGCTTATTCATTGAGCAGAAACATGGCTGGGGTGATATTTTTTCAGGGATGCCATATTTCGGAATTAAGGATGCCAAAAAGCGAGTTGTAGAATTTTTACTAGGTTTAGATACATTTAAAAATGAGAGAGAAAAGAATAGACTTAAATCCGTAAAGAATGCAATTATTAGTGAATGGAAAAACATATTTGATGATATAAATCGAAATGCAACACATGAATCTTGCTCAGTTAGTGGATTACCTATACAACCTAAAATTATGAGTGATAACGATTATAAAGCTATTGCCGTAACAACAGTTGATAAAAAATCTCTTGAAGATGCTATCTTAGAATTACAAGACGAGCATGATTCGATTAAATGTCTTAAACCTAGGAATATTGATAATTTTGATGATTTAAATAAGGAGTTGCAAACAATATCTGAAACAATAGATTCTTTTGAACAGAAAGCTTCTGAATGTCATGAACAAATTACCTTGTCACGTAGTGCGGTTACTCAAGCTGAGCGAAGCCTTGAAATAGTTATTCGTGATTTAAGAAATAATAAAGATGCGGCAAAATTGCAAAGTATGGGTTCTGTAGTAGGATGTAAGATTGCAAAAAATATTTGTCCGACATGCAATCAAAAAATTGAGGATTCTCTCTTGCATTTTGGTAATGATATCCCAATTATGAGTATCGAAGAAAATATTCGACACTTAGAAGGACAGAAAAGCGTTCTTGAGTTTACACGTGATAGTCACAAAACAAATATAGAGCAACTTTCACTAGTCGAAAATGATTTACAATCACGGCTGGTAACTTTGCGACGCCTTGCACAGACAATTCGTTCGGATATTTATTCTACTGAAACAGAATGGTCAGAATTTGTCGTACAAAAATTTGTAGAAATTGAGTCGAAAATTAGAGGATATGTTCAACTTCAATCCTTTATAGACCAGAAACTAGAAGAAATCAGAAAACTTTCTGATCGTTGGAAAAAATATAAAGAAGAATATGAAAAACTTCCCAAAAAAGAAGTCTCAGATTTAGATGCTGAAGTTATCAAAACTTTTAAAAATAACTTTGTTAATAATCTTCGTAAATATAAGTACAAAAGTGCTCCAGATATTGATGCTGTTGATATTCCTGTTGAAACATGCCTTCCTTTAATTGATGGATTTGATATGAAGTTTGATTCTTCTGCGAGTGACAATATTAGAATTATCTGGTCATTTACAATAGCATTACTTCAAACTTCTCTTGTAAAAGGAGGAAATCACCCAGGTATAATAATATTTGATGAGCCAGCACAACATAGTATTGTAACATCCGATATGGAAAGTTTAATACAAAGTGTACTTGACATAGAAGGGGAGGCTCAGGTTATTGTTGGAATAACACTAAATAATGAAGAATTAAAGCAATTCATTGAAAATTTGCCAGAGGAAGATGCCAAAATAATTAATATTGGAGAGCGAGCATTTAAACTATTTTGATTTCTAATAGTTTTTTAAAAGAAAATCGCTTGTGCGTGGATGGGAATAGAGATGTATTGACATGTGTGGGATATATCACTTATATTGGGCTAGATATGTTCCCGGCTACGTTTCCAGAGAGTAAAACAGCGGTGGATCAAGTCGGAGGAACCGCCCGGCAAATGACGTACTTTCTGTCCTCTCGTGCCAGATAGTGCTTGCAAACAAATCTACACCTATTTGACGGTTTTGGATAAATGTAGATATAATGAAAGTGATGGGAATTATTAGCGCGGAAGTGGGCAGACTTTGAAGATGCGGTTCAAAGTGTTACTGCAGAGAGGGTTCATGCCGGCTATATTATAACAAGAAACGTGAGGGATTTTTCAAAGAGTAAAGTGATGGCGTTTACCCCATCTGAACTGTTCGCAAGAATTTAGGTTTCAATGACGCCGGACAGAAAGCCGAGGTGTAATAAAACACACCCTGGCTTTGTATAGCGGGCGGGTACTGATATATTCCGGCTGTAGATGCCAAATGGGGAGATCCGCAAACTGTTTTTTAGTGATAGAATACTGGTGCCGGGAGGTGGCGCGTTCCGACAGTGCAAGAAGATTGTGCAAATAAATGCTTTCCGGAGCCAGCAGGGTTCACTTTCATGCCAATCAGAGCCATATTAAATGGTCAGTTTTTGGATAAACTGGGGCGGGCCGATTCAGTAAGCATGTCATATGAACTGGACGGAGGCACATACTCATCCCCGTCCAGCTGTCTGATTATCCTGGAAACTTTATCCCTGATTATTAATTAAATTTTAGAATACGAAAATCCGTTCAAATGAGGTCAACAAATTTATTTTCCATAATTATGCTGCAGATCTGCAGCATCTGATGACTCAAGGCATCTGTTTTACCTGCGAAAATTATCTGAAAGAAGAATTATTCTCCCAGTAGCCAGTTCACGGCATTGATAACTTCGATGCCGTCATAGTTGCCAAGAGTCATCTGGTCGAGCGTCAAAATGGTTTTGGGATAATTATCACGGATGTTCCGCAAAGGCTTCATTTCCCTCTCAAAAGTGGAAGATTCAAGCATAGAAGCCGTTACCTGAAAATAGTGATAGCGGTCATTTCTCTTTGCCACGAAGTCCACCTCTGTGTTTCCGACCTTTCCGATGTTCACCGAATAGCCGCGGCGAAGCAACTCCAAATAGATTACATTTTCCAGAGAAAATCCCAGGTCGTAGGATCTTCGCGGTAATAGATAGCGGCGGATACCCAGATCGACAATATACAGTTTCTGGTTTGTTTTCATAAGCTGCTTCCCTATGATATCAAAACGTTCGGCCGGATAGAAAACAAATGCCTCAGTCAATACCTCAATATAATCGCTTATTGTATTTTGTGATACTTTACGACCGGAAGAAATGATATAATCTGTAATACTTTTTATCGAAATAGGATTTCCGACAGAGCTTGCAAGAAACTTCGCAATGCTTTTTAAGAGGGCAATATCTGTTACTCTGCGTTTGTTTGGATCGGCTTCCCTTCGTCTTTGTCTATCCTCAATATCTTTTATGATTATGGTATTATAGATCCCTTCCAGATACATATCTGTTTTTTCCTTTGACCGGTCCATTGAGGCAATATACGGGAAGCCGCCATCTTGAAGGTAGGAAGAGAAGATTACCTCCGTATCATTCCCAGGCTGCAACTGGCAATATTCGCGGAAAGAGAGCGGGAGGATCGATATCTCCACATAACGACCGGACAGCAGCGTCGTTAGTTCTCCAGAAAGCATATATGCATTGGAGCCGGTGATATACAGGTCAACATGTTTCTTAACATAGAGACTGTCCACAACTTTTTCAAATGCAGGAACCTTTTGAATTTCATCCAGAAAAATGTATGTCGTTTGAT
>CALXAZ010000047.1 GCA_944386395.1 uncultured Clostridia bacterium | reverse complement strand
AGTACTATAAAGAGCTTAAAAGTGAGATCTAAAGATTCATCTAATGCTACAGATAATAGGAGGTGATTTTTTGGAAGCAGAAGAACGAAAAACAGCTATGAGCCACGATGAAATGCAGGATTATTGGAAAACGCTATGCTCATTTACCGGTGAAGACATACCGAACGAAATCAATCAATTGATGGCGAAAATTCATTATCCAAGATTTTTATATAAGTATCGTGCTGTAAATAACAATAATCTTGATGCTTTGCGCGCTAATAAGCTATTCTTTTCAAAGGCAAGCAGCTATGATGACCCATTTGATACCTTTTTACATATCGATGTGGAGAAGATCCGTCAAGAATTTGTCAGTAACTATAGCTCCCCTGAGGCATTAGTAGCATTAGCGAATGGGATGAAAGTAACCTTTCAAAATCAACCCGGCATTCCACAAGAATTTTTTCAACAAGTTACAAATGTCGAAGGGCTAAAACAGTTGTTTGAAAGTGGCATAACAAACCAATTTTTGTCCTACTTACTAACTTTGCGTTCAAAAATACAAGACGAGATTCTATCTATTTGCCTTTCCGAAAATGGGTTTAATGAAACTTTATGGTTAAAATACGCCGATATGCATAAAGGTTTTTGCCTTATGTATGACCCATACGATGAAAATAGCTTCCATTGTGGCAAGCTGAAAAAATGTGAGAATTGTGGCGTTTATAAAGGTGGTACACGGATTTATCCGATATATTATTCTAACATTCCTTATGATGCAACCAAGTTTGCACGGCTTGTAATGGGATATGATATGGAGCAACGCTTAGGCAGTCCGTTGCCTGATTTTATGAAAAAGGAATTAAAACCTCTCCCGTGGGAAATCGAGCGCATCAGTTTGGTCAAGAAGGAATGCCACAAATATGACGAAGAATGGCGAATGATCGCTAATGGTAAAATGAAACTTCCGGCAATGATAGAGTGGGTCCCAGCTGGAGTCATTATCGGATTGCGAACACCGCCAGTGGACAGGAATCTGATTATTTCTATGGCCAAAGAAGCGGGAATCAAAAGTATCTATCAGTCCTATATTGATGAAAAAAACAAATTGAACGCATATCCGCTCAAGGATGTATAAGCGCTTGAATAATGCAAAAATATGGATGAGCACCAAGCGGAAATTATCCGTGTTTATGCCATCAGCCCAGTTGAAAATGTTTCAGTGTCTCCATAATTGCCGCTTTTTCTTTCGGCGCACACTTTGGCACTTTCGGTTTTGGAAAGGTTATAATTCCGGTTAATCTCTATGATTTCATCCGACTTTTGTTGGGAGAAAAGCGCTACTGTCTCAAAGCAAATCATCCTATGGAATAAAGCAATACCAATTAGATATTACCAAGCACGATAAGCTTATTTAAAAACCCAAATATTGAGTTGAAATCAATTCAATATATGTTATAATGCTTGAGAGAGGATGTGATCGATATGAAGTTGATTGGAAAACGCCTGCGCACCCTTCGAGAAAGTCTATCCCTTTCTCAGGCAAAGTTGGCAGAGCTTTTGGGTATCACCCAGTCAAGCCTCAATCGCTATGAAAATGGGCAGTCCACCCCGACGGTTGAGCTGTTTCGCAAGTATGCCGACTTCTTTGATGTTTCCATGGATTACATCTTCGCCCGCTGCGACGAACCGCAAGGAAAGCTATATCACTATCAGCCGAAAGTATGGAAAAATGCCACTGACATGGAACAGTTTGTGGAGATGTGCTTTGATCCCAAATCGCCATACTATAACCGCATGAAGGAATCTGTTCTGAGAATGTTTTCAGAAGAATCCAATGAGTAAGGGGGTGGCGATGTGAACGCAGTAATTTATGCTCGTTATTCCAGCGAGGGGCAGAGAGAGGAAAGCATTGACGGTCAGATCCGAGAGTGCATGGAATATTGCAAGCAGAACGGTATGACCGTGGTGAAGGAGTACATCGACCGTGCTCTTTCTGCCAAAACCGACAACCGCCCCGACTTCCAGCGGATGATTAAAGACAGCACCAAAGGGCTATTTGATGTGGTTGTGGTCTGGAAGCTGGACCGTTTCGCCCGCAACCGCTACGACAGCGCCCATTATAAGGCCGCCCTAAAAAAGAACGGCGTGCGGGTAGTTTCGGCCAAAGAGAATATTGCCGACGGACCGGAGGGCATCATCCTGGAATCCATGCTGGAAGGGATGGCGGAATACTATTCCGCTGAGCTTTCCGTAAAGGTCATCCGTGGCCACACAGAAAATGCACTCAAGTGTAAGTACAATGGCGGCACCCCCACATTCGGCTTTGCCATTGATGCAGATAAGCACTATCAGCCGGACCCGATCACCGCCCCTGTTGTGCTGGACATTTTCAAAATGTATGACACCGGCTCCACCATGAAGCAGATTGTGGATCACCTAAATGATTTGGGCGTGACAACGGTACGTGGCAAACCGGCAGACTTGAACTTTATCTCCGGGATTCTACATAATCGAAAGTACATCGGAGAATATCAGTATCGGGACATTGTGGTGCCCAATGGCATCCCTGCATTGGTCCCGACTGACCTGTTTGAGCGTGTGCAGGAGCAGATGAAGAAAAATAAAAAAGCCCCAGCCCGGCATAAGGCTGAGGACGACTACCTGCTGACAACCAAGCTATTCTGCGGTACCTGTAAGGCCATGATGGTGGGCGAAAGTGGGACAAGCGGCACCCAAGGGAGAAAATACCACTATTATCGCTGTGTCAACAGCAAAAAGAGGAAAATTTGCACCGCTAAGCACAAAAGTGTTCGGAAAGAGCCGCTGGAGCAGGCTGTGGTCAGTTCCGTCATGCGGAATATCATGGATGATGCCTTTGTGGAATATTTCGTCGATCAGGCATTGGCGTTACAGGGGCAAGAAAGCAACGAGTTGCCCTCCCTGCGTCGGCAGCTGGCGGATACCGAAAAAGCGATTGAAAATATGCTCAACGCT
>CALXAZ010000046.1 GCA_944386395.1 uncultured Clostridia bacterium | reverse complement strand
ACCGATGGCTTTCCAGTAACTCTTGCATACCCATCTGCCGCATGGGCAGCGCCTGCTTCCGAACCTGTAAGGATATGCCGGAGCCTGCCTCCAGAGTGGTATATCGCGTCATAGATATCTATAACATTTCCTCCCGGATAGCCGAATACAACATCAACTCCCTGTTCCAGTATACATTCTATAACTATTTCCGCACCTGTCATTTCCATCACAGCAATTCCTTAAAACTGTTTATATACATATCCGCTTCGCTGCGTATCTTCTCTGTATCAAACGCCCGGCTGTCATATACACCGCAAACCTTCATCCCCGCAAGCTTTGCTCCACGCACCCCGGCAAGTATATCCTCAAAAACCATACACTCCTCCGGCTCTACCCCAAGCCGCTCAGCCGCAAGCAGGTATACATCCGGGAAGCCCTTTCCTCTTGGCACCTCTCCTGTATACGCAAACGCACTAAACATCTCTGCCACGCCGTTATTTTCAAGAGCCACCCGCATAAGCTCAGGAGTAAGCGAGCTTGCCGTTGCCAGCAGCACACCTTCCCCCTTCAGCCTTTTTAGCAGCTCGCCCGCATATGGCTTGAGACGTATATTGTGGGCATACTCAGCTGCCGCCAGCTCATGCCACTCAGCCATCACACTCTCTGGCGTGTCTTTTAATCCGGCTGTCTCTATCGTATATACTGCCGCAGTAGGAAAATTCATCGCCGCAAGGGCCTCAAGATACCCGTAAGGTATTTCCATACCACGCCTGGCAAAAAACTCCCTATCTACCCTCTCCCAGACCCACATCGAGTCTAGCAACGTCCCATCCATATCAAAAAGAGCCGCTTTAAAGGATAATTTTCCCATGCCTGTCCCCTTTCCATACTGAAGGCGGGCGGAGGAAAACCTCCGCCCGAGCCAAACATTCCTCATTAGCCGTTAAACATGCAGAGCCAAACAATGAGGATAATAGCAATTATGATTATCCAGAACCACTCATTGCTTCCGCAACCGCAACCGCAGCCGCTGTGTTCGTTGGTAATACCATTGCAACCCATTAACGAGTCCCTCCTTCTCCAAGTCTCATTACATTCTATTCAGAGATGCGGAGTTGGTGAGGGAATTGGAAAAATTTTTTGCGGTGCCTGCCGCCGCTACTGGCGTATACGGGTTATCGCGCTCAGCGCCTCATTCGCCTGCTGCTGATCGACACTCCCCACATTTACAAGCGACTGTATTAGTGTCGTACTGCTACCTTTTTTCATAGCTGTCAGCGAGTAATATGAGACATAAGCCACAAGATCCCTGTAAAACCCGCGGCGAAGTATCATTTCCTGCTCAGCCCGCGAAAATATCCCAAGCTCTACCGCTTTGTCAAGCGCGCTTTCCCAGCTGAAATCTACACCGTCCTTATACCCCAGAGCCCTCAGCACAAAAGTCATATACTGCTCTGCCACCACTGTGTTATACGTTCCAAATTTGCTGGAGGAAATACCGTTTGTATATCCTTTGTTGTAAGCGTAAGCCACATATTTGTTGGCAGCGTCGCCCGCCCAATAGGGAACATCAGTAAAGGGATGCGTTCCTGTATAGCTTAGCGCCTCATCCTCCTCCCCTATTATGCGGAGAAACATTATCAGCGCTTCCAGCCGCGTTGCCTCACGCTCCAGCTCAAAACCAAGATTTGATCCCTTGAACAGTCCCAGGTCTCTCAGCTCAAACGCTATATCATAGTACACTGCCCTGTAAACCGGCACAACCTGATATCCTCCCTGCACCGAAACGGTAACCTCGGAACTGGCTCTCACCGTCACAATATCGTCAGAAGCAGAGATATACATCGCCCTGGTTGCCGCAGGATTATTTGTCAGCGTCCTTGCCCCTGCTGCCGAATTTACTATCTCAGCCGCCGCGTCACCCTCAAGCCTTGCACTGCCCGAGGTTATCATAAACGACGAACCCGGCGTCACAACCAGCCTCTCGTCCTTTTGCAGCTTCACCTGCGTCATGCTGTCGGCATATACATAAAACCCACTGTCAAGCAGCCCCATATACATCACATATTGTACGCCCTTCTCTATGCCGGATATATCGATCTCTATATCCCGGCTGTCGAGCGCATCATACATCTTCTGCTCAGCCTCATCAAGCTTTTCGCTTATTAGAACATCTCCCGCGTCTCCTGCCATCTTTTCGACCTGGGGAATAAATGTGTTTTTTATGTAGCTCAGTGATGCCACCGGATCGCTTGCCGTGCCCGCAGCCACAGCAGAGACCAGTCCAAAGAGAAGTATGACCGCAAGCATCGCCGCTATATATCGTTTTAAAACCATCTTTGTACCTTTCTATAGAATATTTGGGTGTGAACCAGCACAGGTCTCACACTCCCCACAAACCGATATTCGCTGTTTATTATACTATTTTCGATGCGTTTTGTCAAAGCTTACGCCTAAAAAACGCGACAATTATTCCCTGTTTCAATTTTCTGTAAACGGTATCGAACTGCCTATTCCGCCGGTGTGTAAAACGCTCCCATCTCTGGTTATAAATACTGCCTCCACTCCCTGCTCCTCCGCAAAAGTCATCCCGTCCTCTCCCATGAGATAACATATTGTTGACAGGGCATCACACTCAGCAGAGCTTTCTGAAATTATCGTCACCGAGGCAAACTCGTTGTCCTCCGGCATTCCCGTATTTGGATTTATGAGATGGTGCCACAGCCTCCCTCCGCTCTCTGCCGCTCTCTCGTATATTCCGGAGGTCACTACCGACATATCGCTCACCTCCACATACCCCGCAAGCTCCCCCGAAGTGGAAAAAGGCTCTTTTATCCCCACTGTCCAGCCACTGCTTTCACTCTTCGCACCTATAAGCGCTATGTTCCCGCCAAGGTCGATTATGCCCCTCTCTACTCCCATGCTCAGCGCAAGCTCTTTCAGTCTGTCTGCAACATAGCCTTTCGCTATCCCTCCCAGGTCAAGCTTTGCCCCATTTTTCAGCTCTATCCGCTTCCCTTCCAAACTCACATTTCTGTAATCCACGCTTAAAACTGCCTTTTCAAGCTCGTCCTCATCCGGTATCACCGGGGGCTCCGATTTCAGGTCCCAAAGCTCGCTTACTGCCCCTATCGTTATGTCAAATAGCCCCCCCGACAGCTTCCCATATTCCAAACCCAGGGAAATAAGCTCTGCCGTTTCATCCGAGACATCTCCTCCCCCGCTTAAATTTACCCTATATATCTCACTTTCGGTATCTGTACGGCTAAATTTATGCTCATATTCGGTACAAAGCCTGTAACACTCGGCAAAAACGCTATCATCTGCACCGTAAAAGGTGAGATTTATTATTGTGTCAAACGCAAAATATTGCCGCTTCACTACCTGCTCTTCGCATCCGCCAAGCAAAAGCGTAACAGAAAAAAAAAAAAACAATATCAGCGCTATTCCCTTTTTTAGCCTCTTCATATCAAACTTATCCTT
>CALXAZ010000045.1 GCA_944386395.1 uncultured Clostridia bacterium | reverse complement strand
CAGAGTCGACTCTCGCCGCCGCAGTATCCAATGCGGGAGGGCTTGGGCTGATTGCCGGAGGTTCCGCACCTGTCGATGTCATACGCGAAGAGGTACGCAGATGCCGCAAGCTGACTGATAAGCCATTCGGTCTTAATATCATGCTGATGAGCGGCAACGCCGAGGATCTTGCGTCCCTCGTTATTGAAGAAAAAATACCCGTCGTCACAACGGGCGCTGGAAGCCCGGGCAAATATATCGAGAGCTGGAAGGCTGCCGGGACGAAGGTGATCCCCGTAGTCCCTTCTGTCGCTCTGGCAAAGCGCATGGAGCGCATGGGGGTTGACGCAGTTGTAGCCGAGGGTACCGAGTCGGGCGGACATGTGGGCGAGCTTACAACTATGGCTCTTGTTCCACAAGTTGTCGATGCTGTTTCAATCCCGGTAATAGCCGCCGGCGGTATTGCCGATGGACGAGGGGTAATGGCAAGCTTTATGCTCGGAGCAGAGGGCATACAATGCGGCACATGCTTCCTTGTTGCCGATGAATGTATGATCCACGAAAACTACAAGCAGAAAGTCCTTAATGCCGGAGACACCGACACAGTAGTGACCGGCCGCAGCCATGGACATCCTGTTAGAGCGCTTAAAAATAAACTGTCCCGCAGATACTCCGAACTCGAAAAGCAGGGAGCTGGATTTGAAGAGCTCGAAGGGCTTGCCGTGGGCGGGCTGCGCAAGGCCGTAAAGGATGGCAACCTTGACGAAGGCAGCTTTATGTCCGGTCAGATCGCCGGTCTTATTAAAAGCAGCGGAAGCTGTGAAAAAATTATTACAGATATGTTTGCAGATGCTGAGCGCGTTTTCTCCGAGCGCTCAACACTGCTGAAATGAGAGGATTCCATATGGGTTTTGCTCTGATAACCGGCAGCTCCCGCGGAATAGGGGCTGCGATAGCAAAAATGCTTGCATCCGACGGATTTGACATTGCCATAAACTATGTGTCAAATTCTGCTGCCGCCGAAAAGGTCGCGGAGGAATGCCACGCCTTTGGTGTAAAGGCTGAAATATTCCGCGCAGACGTCTCCTCATTCGAGGAATGTTCTGATATGATTGCGGCAGCGTGTGAAAAGCTTGGCACACCCAGCGTTCTTGTCAATAACGCCGGTATAAATCGTGACAGCCTTCTTGTCAGAATGTCGGAAGCTCAGTTCGATGAGGTTCTTTCCAAAAATTTAAAAAGCTGCTTCAATATGTGCAGGCTTATCGCTCCTATAATGATGAAAGCGCGTTCTGGTCGCATAATAAATATAAGCTCTGTTGCCGGCATTGCAGGAAACGCCGGTCAGGTAAACTATGCCGCATCTAAAGCGGCAATAATCGGGCTTACGAAATCCGCCGCAAAGGAATTAGGTGGACGCGGCATAACTGTCAATGCCATTGCCCCTGGCTTCACCTCTACCGATATGACTGAGAGCCTTCCGGACAAGGTCCGCGATGAAGCCATAGCATCTATATCCCTCCGCCGCTTTGCTTCTCCAGAGGATATTGCCGGAGCTGCTGCTTTTCTCGCTTCGGATAGGGCAGCGTATATCACTGGTCAAGTGCTCGTAGTAGACGGCGGAATGAGGCTTTAAAAGGAGGTCTTTGATGAACAGAGTAGTTATCACAGGAGCGGGTGCAATAACCCCACTTGGTAAAACCCCAGACGAGCTTTTCTCATCGCTCATCAAGGGTAAAAACGGCATTGCCCCCATAACGCGCTTTGATACAACCGGGTATAAAGCCATCCTAGCCGCTGAGGTCAAGGATTTTGACTCTTCTGACTACATTGACAAAAAAGAAGCGCGCAGAATGGACCGTTTTTGCCAGTTTGCTTACTCCGCCGCCGTACAGGCATACGAAAATAGCGGGATTTACAAAATAGGCGACCCCTTCCGGGCAGGTGTCATAATAGGCAGCGGTATAGGGGGACTTGAAACACTGGAAAACGAACACCAAAAGCTTATAGAAAAGGGACCCGGTCGTATATCACCTTTCTTCATTCCAATGATGATAGGAAATATGGCATCAGGTCTTGTTTCCATACGCTACGGCTTCAAAGGAGTTTCCCTCTGCACGACCACCGCCTGCGCCTCTTCAGCTCATGCAATAGGAGAAGCGTTCCGTAGCATCAAATATGGTTACAGTGATATAATCATTGCCGGCGGGGCAGAAGCAACGATTACCCCTATTGCTGTTGCCGGATTTTCCAATATGACAGCGTTAAGCCAGTCAACCAACCCTGATGAAGCTTCTCTCCCATTTGATTCAAGGCGCAATGGGTTTGTTATGGGCGAAGGTGGCGCGGCTCTTGTGCTCGAGAATTTGGAGCACGCCCTCTCCCGTGGCGCAACCATACTTGGTGAAATTGCCGGATATGGTGCGACATCCGATGCCTATCATATGACAAGCCCTGACCCGGAGGGACATGAGGCTGCTATGGCAATGTCACTGGCTCTCAGGGAGTCTGGATTGTCCCCGGACGAAATAGGGTATATAAATGCTCACGGTACTGCCACTCCTGTTGGGGATAAATGCGAGACTGCCGCAATAAAGGAAGCCCTCGGCAGCGCGGCTAAAACAGTAGCTGTCTCTTCCACAAAATCAATGACGGGTCATTTGTTGGGTGCAGCTGGTGCGGTTGAGGCGCTGATATGCACACTTGCCATAAATAATGGTATCCTCCCCCCTACAATAAACTTAAATTCCCCCGACCCGGAATGCGATCTGGATTACGTCCCAAACAAAGCACGTAAATCTGAAATATATGCCGCTATATCAAATTCTTTCGGATTTGGTGGGCACAACGCATCCCTCGTTATAAAAAAGTACGAAAAATGAGGAGACTTCAATGGATAAAAAATTTCTTCTGGAGCTGTTAGAAGCTATTGACAGATCCTCCGTAACCTCTTTGGAAATAAACGATCCCGACGGTACAAGGATAAAGCTTAAAAAGGAGGGTGTACACCTCCCCGCCGTGCAGCCGGTTCAGACTCTCTCCATCTCTTCGCCCGAGATTCCCAGCAAAACAGAACCGGTCCAAGAAGGCAATATCATTAAGTCCCCCATCGTCGGCACGGTATACCTTTCCCCTTCCCCGGGCGAACCTCCGTTTGTATCTCCCGGAACAGTCGTCAGCAAAGGTGACATTCTTTGCATAGTAGAGGCGATGAAAATGATGAACGAAATAGAAAGTGAATACTCGGGCAAGGTCTCACAGGTGCTTGTTGAAAATGGAGAACTTGTCGAATATGGTCAGCCGCTCATGATAATCGATTGATCTGTCAAGAAAGGGGCATATAATATGACGCTTAATATTGAACAGATAAAAGAAATTCTACCTCACCGCGACCCTATGCTTCTCATTGATGAAGTCTTGGAACTTGAGCCCGGAAAACGGGCTGTTGCTCTTAAACATCTTACAGGAGAGGAAGATTTTTTCAGAGGTCATTTCCCGGGGACTCCGATAATGCCTGGTGTCCTTACAATAGAAGCCATGGCCCAGGCAGGCGCGGTGGCTGTCCTTACTATGGAGCAGTTCAGGGGCAAGCTTGGATTTCTTGCTGGGGTAGACAATGCCCGTTTTAAGCGCAAGGTTGTTCCCGGAGATATTTTGAGGCTCGAGGTCGAAATAATCAAGCTTCGCGGTCCCATTGGCATCGGGAAGGGGATCGCAATGGTGGACGGAGAGCGCGCAGCATATGCTGATATAACATTTGCAATAGGTTGATATTATGTTTAAAAAAATTTTGATTGCAAATCGCGGTGAGATTGCTGTCAGGATAATCCGGGCGTGCCGCGACATGGGCATAATCTCTGTTGCCGTCTACTCTGAAGCGGACAGGGATTCGCTCCATACACAGATCGCAGATGAAGCCATATGTATCGGTCCCGCCTCCCCTGCCAAGAGTTACCTGAATATCCCCGCGATACTCAGCGCCGCCGTTGCCTCCGGCGCCGAGGCTATTCATCCCGGCTTCGGGTTTTTAGCTGAAAACGACCACTTTGCTGAACTTTGCGAAAAGTGTGGCATAGTATTTATTGGGCCGAACGCAGAAACTATACGCCGTCTTGGAAACAAGTCAGAGGCCCGCCGCACTATGCAGAAAGCAGGGGTTCCGATAGTCCCCGGCTCAGACGGTCCTGTAAATTCTTTGCAGGAGGCCCTTGCCATTTCAGAAAAAATAGGATATCCTGTCATGGTGAAGGCTTCCTCCGGCGGTGGTGGACGGGGAATACGCGAGGTTCATTCTTCTGATGAACTTGAAACCGCGTACCTCTCCGCAAAGGCGGAAGCGGGCGCTGCTTTTGGCGATGACAGCGTATACATTGAAAAATTTATATCCGAGCCACACCACATAGAATTTCAAATTATGGCAGATAATTATGGAAATACCGTTCATATGTTTGAGCGCGACTGTTCGATCCAGCGCCGTCATCAGAAAATGATAGAGGAATCCCCATCTCCTTTTTTAAATGACAAAATGCGCTCAGAGATGGGTATAGCTGCTGTGAAAGCTGCAAAATCCGCAGGCTATCGCAATGCGGGAACAGTCGAGTTTCTGGTAGCAGGTAGCGGGGATTTCTATTTCTGTGAAATGAATACCCGTATTCAGGTCGAGCACCCTGTAACCGAATGGGTAACCGGCATGGATCTTGTTTCCCTCCAAATACGCCTTGCCGCAGGCGAAAAGCTTCCATTTTCCCAGGGAGATATACACCAGACCGGACACGCCATAGAATGCCGGATAAATGCCGAAGACCCGTCAAACGGCTTTGCCCCATGTCCAGGCACTATCCGTGCCTTGCACCTTCCTGGCGGTGTTGGGGTCCGCGTCGACAGTGCCGTGTATCAGGGTTATACCGTCCCGCCATTCTATGACTCAATGGTCGCAAAGCTGATAGTCCATGCTTCCACACGCTCTGGAGCCATTGCCCGCATGAAACGGGCTCTTGTCGAATTTATATTTGACGGTCTAACGACTAATTCTGACTTCCAGCTCGGCATCCTTAACGATCCCGACTTTGATGCAGGCAACTACAACGTAAATTTTCTTGAAACACACAACATCCCCACCTCGCCAAGGGAGATAAAAGAATAATCCCAGAAAGGACTGATGACCGGAAATGTTACAGGATTTCTTTAAAAAAGCCAAATATATAACAGTTCCGCAGTCTGCACGTGCTAAATCTACCGAACAAAACCTGCCTCCAGATATGTGGCACATTTGCCCGAAGTGTAGCAAAGGTCAGCTGCGTGATGAGTATGAGCGGGGTATAAAGGTTTGCCCGCACTGTGGGCACCACGAAAGGCTCAGTGCATGGGAGCGCATCTCTATCACAGCTGATAGTGGCAGCTTTAATGAAACAGACTCAGGTCTACACTCTGTTAACCCGCTTGATTTTGACGGGTATTCAGAAAAGATATTGTCTCTCAACAAAAGTACTGGGCTGGAGGATGCCGTGATAACAGGTCGAGCGCTGATAGAAGGCACCCCTCTCTACCTGGGAGTTATGGACAGTCACTTTATGATGGCGTCTATGGGTTCCGTTGTCGGTGAGAGGCTTACAAGGATGTTTGAGCGGGCAACCGATGATAAGCTCCCTGTCGTTCTGTTTTGTGCCTCAGGTGGCGCCCGTATGCAGGAGGGGATACTATCTCTTATGCAAATGGCAAAGGTAAGCGCCGCCGTAGGACGGCACTCCGCTGCTGGCGGGCTATACATCCCTGTCCTTACCGACCCCACTACCGGAGGTGTAACGGCAAGCTTTGCCATGCTTGGTGACATACAGCTTGCAGAACCTGGCGCTACTATCGGTTTTGCCGGAAGGCGGGTTATAGAAGGCACAATTTCGGAAAAGCTTCCGGCAGATTTTCAAACTTCCGAATTTCAGCTTGCTCACGGCTTTATTGACGCTATCGTACCCAGAAAAGATATGCGACACCAGCTTGGCTACCTGCTAAAAATACACAGCCGTACTTCAAATAATGTTGGAGGTGTGAGCGTTGGAAAATAACATAGACGTTCTCGACAGGCGCGAAATCGCAAAGCACCGTGACCGCCCCACCATCCTATATTATATATCAAATATCTTTGACAGCTTTTTTGAGCAGCACGGAGACAGGCTATACGGAGATGACCCCGCGATGTGGGGGGGGATCGCTGAATTTGATGGTCTCCCAGTAACCGTTATCGGGCATATCAAAGGTGGAAAAACCTCCGACAATATCAGATCCAATTTTGGGATGGCACATCCGGAGGGCTACCGGAAGGCTCTGCGTCTGATGAGACAGGCAGAAAAATTTGGGCGTCCCATCATATGCATAGTAGACACACCCGGCGCGTACTGTGGCATTGGCGCCGAGGAACGCGGGCAAGGCGAGGCCATTGCCCGAAACCTTTTGGAGATGTCAGCACTGAAAGTTCCTATTATAAGCATAGTCACAGGTGAGGGTGGTAGCGGAGGCGCTCTTGGGCTTGCTGTTGCAGATCGGATTTTTATGCTTGAAAATGCAACCTATTCCGTCATCTCACCGAAGGGCTTTGCTTCTATCCTGTGGAAGGACGCAAGCAGAGAGCGTGAAGCCGCACAAAAAATGAAAATAACAGCATACGACCTTCTCTCTTTAGGGGTCATTGATGGAATTATTGAAGAGCCAGCAGGCGGAGCCCATAAAAACGCAAAATTTATGGCAGCGGCAATGCATGCTGCCATCCAGAGTGCCCTCGGTCAGCTCCTTTCAAGGTCGGGCAATGAGCTCGTTTTCCAGCGCTACGAAAAGTTTCGCAGGATTGGAGTATACGCGGAAAACGGTAGCATATAAATCGTATCAACCCGCTAAAGCGGTTTAATAAACGGAGGAATTAAAAATGATCTTTGACAAAATTAAAGCGGTACTTGCCGAGCAGCTCGATGTAAATGAGGATGAGATAACAATGGATTCCACAATTCAGGAAGATCTCGGAGCAGATTCGCTCGACGTTGTTGAAATGATAATGTCGCTCGAAGAAGAATTTGACATCGAGGTTCCAGACGAGGCTGCGCAGGAGATGAAAACCGTTGGCGATGTCGTAAGATTCGTCGAGAGTCTGAAGGACTAATCTCTTTTCCTAGCATTTACGTTCAAATGGGCGGATGGAAATATCCATCTGCCCATTTTTATATTTAAGCCTTATGGCTACTCAACAATCATTGCTTTTAAAAATTTTAATGGTGAAATATCCTTTGTAATTTTTTTATTCCTGTCCGCATAAACTTTATCAAAAGACAAGCGGAAGGAATGTGGACAAAATGAAAATACTCGTTTCTGGATTTAAAAAAACCTCAAACCCAAAGAGGCAACGCCGATCTGGAATGCGGCGGAAAAGCGCAGTTGCTGTGCTCCTAATGGCATTTTTGCTTCTGGGTGCTGTCGCTTTACAATTTTTATCAGATGAAAATGCTGATATGCAAAACGCAGAGCCTGTATACTCGGCAATAACAGAGGTCACCGGTGCAAGTGCAGTTGAAGCTGCCATCGGCACGCTTGGTAATTTTGGTGCAACGACTGTTGAAGAGGCTGTTGAAATATGGGCAGAGGGTGTATGTGGCAAGAATGGGCTTACGCAATACTCGGTAATGACGGCAGATCTTAAAGAGAAATACCTCGATGTAATACAGGACAACTATGGCGATATGCTTTTTCCTGTTTCCGACGAAACAATAGATAGCTGGTTTGTTGAAAATGTCACTGAGGATCAAAATGGCAGCACTATTGCAAAGCTACGTTTTACAATTTCCGGAGCTTCGGGCAGCAACACCGCATCCGCTGAGCTTCAGCTCGTAGAGGACAGCGGATACATATCTGTCAGCGCGGTCGCAGTCGAAAGCCCTTTGTATGAATTTACCGGGCTAATGGCGTTCTGACATTGGATAGCCGGAGAGAATATTTCCGGCTATCTGTTTTGACATTCCGTTATGGGATCGTTTGCAAATCTATTTTGTTATTGATGTTGGTGCAGCACACAAATCTCAGCAAAAATGCCCCTTTTTGCTTGTATGAAATATGCGTTGACTTAAAAAAATAGCTGTATTATACTTTATTTGTACCAAAATAATATTTTGAAGTCAAACAGGATGTTTTTATGGATATCAATCTCGAGCTTTACCGCGTATTTCTCGTAGTTGCAGAATGTGGAAGTATCTCAGGTGCCGCAAGGAATCTTTTTATCTCACAGCCAGCAGTAACTCAGGCAATAAAACTGCTTGAGTCTGAGCTTGGCGGCACTCTATTCATACGAAATTCCCGCGGCGTTGCTTTAACCCATGAGGGAGAAATGCTAAAGCAATACGTTGGTCGCGCACTTGAGCTTGTATCCGCAGCAGAATCCCGCTTTTCAGAAATGGTCTCGCTTGAGCGCGGACAGATAAACATCGGCGCCAGCGACACTATCTGCAAGCATTTTCTTCTCCCCTATTTTGAACGCTTTCGACAACAATATCCTCATGTTTAGATACATGTTACAAACAGAACGTCCCCTGAAACGATAACGCTCCTTCAAAACGCTCAGGTAGACTTTGGTTTTGTAAATCTTCCAATCGCTACTCCTCCCAGCTTCTCTGTAACCGAGTGCAGAGCTCTGCACGACTGCTTCGTTGCAGGAGCGCCATATTTCGAGGACGCTCAGACAATTTCATGTCTCGAAGATCTTGCCCACCGTCCCATTCTTCTACTTGAACGCGACAGCAACACACGCCGCAGGCTGGACACATATCTCGCCTCAGCCGGCATTTCCCTCACTCCGGAAATAGAGCTTGGCAGTCTCGATCTGCTAGTTGAATTTGCAAAAATTGGTCTTGGATATGCATGCGTGACAAGGGAGTTTATCCTTTCTGAGCTTCAAAACAGAGAGCTAGTCGAGGTGCAGCTAAAGGTTCCTCTTCCCGAGCGCTCAATAGGTCTTATACGCCCATCGGTGATACCCACCTCAGCCGCAGCAAGCTGCTTTATCAAAATGATTACCGAGGAAAATCCGTCAGCCTATAAACTGCCCAGCCAATTTTGCTAGGCAAAACTTTGGCGCACCGCTCGCCAGAAAAGCGGCGCGGACAACTCTGAATATACAGTCCGCAGAACAGGAAAAATTATGTGCGGAATAATTGGATACGTGGGGGCGCAGCAGGCGTCTCCTATACTTCTAAATGGTCTATCAAAACTTGAATACCGTGGATATGATTCCGCTGGAATCGCGGTCTATGATGGACAAGCGCTAAATGTCAAAAAGGCTAAAGGCAGACTAAAGAATCTGATAGACATAACAAAAAACGGCTCTGAGCCGACCGGTACTATCGGCATTGGTCACACCCGTTGGTCTACACACGGTCGTCCATCGGACATAAATTCTCATCCCCAAACAAGCGGAACGGGAAACGTTGCCGTCGTTCACAACGGTATTATAGAAAACTATATGGAGCTGAAAGAGTTTCTCATTTCAACTGGAGTTAAATTTATATCCGAAACCGATACCGAGGTTGTAGCTCATCTGTTTGAATATTATTACGATGGGGATCTTCTCTCCACAATGCAGAAAGTAATGGAGCGCGTCGACGGTTCATACGCCCTTGGTATACTTTGTAAATACCATCCCGACACTATCATTGCTGTCAGAAAGGAGAGCCCGCTTATAATCGGTCTTGGCAATGGGGAAAACTTTATTGCCTCCGATGTTGCCGGTATTTTAAACTACACCAGAGATATCTACTATATCGATGATAAAGAGATTGCCATAGTCAAAAGCGGTTCAGTAGAAATATTCGATATGTACTCCCGGAAGATCGAAAAAGAAATTTTTCATGTCGACTGGGATATCGAAGCGGCAGAGAAGGGCGGATACGAGCACTTCATGTTTAAAGAGATAATGGAGCAACCCAAAGCCGTTTTGAACGCTATAAGTCCCCGCATAAAAGACGGCAGGATAAGTCTCGATATATCCCTCTCTCCTGATGAGCTACGTGGCTTTGACAAGCTCTATATTGTAGGCTGTGGTTCCGCATATCACGTTGGAATGGTAGCTAAATACATATATGAGGACATGCTACGGATACCTACCGTTGTCCAGCTCGCCTCCGAGTTCAGATATTCAAATCCAATAATTGATAAGAGGACGCTCGTTATTGTGATAAGTCAGTCTGGAGAAACTGCTGATTCGCTTGCTGCCCTACGCGAGGCAAAGCGTCTCGGAGCCACAATAGTCTCTATTGTAAATGTTGTTGGCAGCTCAATTGCAAAGGAATCAGACCATGTGCTCTACACATGGGCAGGACCCGAAATTGCCGTTGCCACTACTAAGGCATACAGCACCCAACTCGCATGTATATACATGTTTGCCCTATTTATGGCAGATTCTCTCGGCAAAATATCAGAGGAAGAATATATTGCATTTATCCATGCTCTTTTAAAACTTCCGGAGGATCTTAAGACCGTTCTCGAGCTCAAAGAGGTTACCCAGAAGCTCGCTTCATACTATTTCAATGCCAAGCATATTTTCTTTATCGGCAGAAACATTGACTATGCAATATCTCTTGAGGGTTCCCTTAAACTCAAGGAAATATCTTATACCGCTTCGGAGGCATACGCAGCGGGCGAGCTAAAGCACGGAACAATATCCCTTATCGAGGAGGGTTCTCCGGTTGTTGCCCTTATGACTACCGAAAAGCTTTTTGATAAAATGCTTTCAAACATCAAGGAAGTAAAAGCACGTGGCGCCTCAGTGATTGCAGTAACGCTTGATAACGCTCGCGACATTTCAGATGAAGTTGACCATGTGATAAAAATTCCATACATACATCCGATGATGGAAGCTTCTCTGGCAATAGTTCCCCTGCAATTTTTCAGCTACTATGTTGCTTCGATGCGCGGATGCGACATCGACAAACCAAGAAATCTTGCAAAATCAGTTACCGTTGAATAAAGCCAAAGCCCCGGTCAATGACCGGGGCTTTTAATATGTTATTTTTCAAAATCTATCAATACTGCCCTTACAGGACAGCCTTCTGCCCCCTCTATCTTCAACGGCAAAGCAAACAGAAAGTATTCTCCCGGTTCTATACCACGCAGATATATTCCCTCAATTATGCCCATACCCGAGCCAAGTATCGGTCTGTGGACAACATCTTTGCTCGCATCCTCAACCGACAGATAGTCAATACCTA
>CALXAZ010000044.1 GCA_944386395.1 uncultured Clostridia bacterium | reverse complement strand
AATGGAGATATTGGACGGGGTGTATAAGTCCGCGGAGACGGGACACGAGGTTGTGCTGTGAAGCAGGAGGGGCTTTTATGAGAATAGCTGTCAGCAGCTACAGCTTTTCGCAGTATCTGACCAGCGGGGAGCTGACTCAGATAGGATGTATAAAGAAAGCTAAAGATATGGGGTTTGATGGCATAGAGTTTGTGGAGATCATTTCGCATGACGGGTCTGCTGCAGAGGAATATGCAGCAAGGCTACGCGAAGAATGTGCGCGGGAGCAGATGGCTGTGACAAACTTCACCTTTGCAGCCGACTTTCTCCAGGGATCTGGCGGAGACACTCGCAAGGAAATAGAACGTGTAAAACGTCAGATAGATATAGCCGAGATATTGGGCGCCTCGTCGGTGCGTCACGATGCAACGGTGGGGTACCCGAAAGTCAAAGATGGGTGGCGGGGTTTTTATACTGCGCTACCGGTGATTGCAGAAGCGTGCCGAGAAGTGACCGAGTATGCGGCGAAAAAAGGAATAAGGACTATGGTAGAAAACCACGGATGGTTTTGCCAGGATAGCGAGCGTGTTGAAGCGCTTATAAATACAGTTGCGCATGAAAATTTTGGATGGCTTGTAGACATTGGAAATTTCCTTTGCGTTGATGAAATTCCAGAAAAAGCAGTAGGGAGGGCAGCGCGATATGCCTTTTATGTCCATGTTAAGGACTTCCATTTTAAAAATGGGAATGAGCCAGCTCCGGGCAGGGGATTTTTCGGAACGCGTGGAGGTAATTATCTGCGTGGGGCAATAATCGGACACGGGATTGTTCCGGTGAGGCAATGCCTGAGACTGTTGGAGCAGTCCGGATATAACGGGGACGTTGCCATAGAATTTGAAGGATTGGAGGATGCCACTCTCGGAGTTGGGATTGGGCTTGAAAACCTGAGAGGGCTGATAACGGAAGTATATGGCTGACAGGAGAGATAGAAATGTATATAGGTATAGATTTGGGAGGTACAAACATAGCCGGTGGAGTTGTCACTCCGGATGGAATTATCACTGAACGTATCAAAATAAAAACAAATGTCAGATATGGCAGGGATGCCATATTGTATGGTTTACGTGAGGTTTGCGATATACTGGTCGAGAAGATTGGAAAAGAGAATGTACAAGGTGTCGGCATAGGGTCGCCCGGGATGCTGGATATAGGCGCAGGTAAAATACTCAAATGCGAAAATTTATCCCCGTTGGATGGTGTAGATATAACTGCGGGGATAAGAGAAAAATGGGGTGTGCCGGTTTACATAGACAACGATGCAAATTGTGCTGCGTTGGGAGAGTCGTATGCAGGTGGGGCAAAGGGAGTAAAAAATGCTATTCTTGTCACGCTTGGAACAGGGGTAGGAGGTGGCATAATAATCGACCGGAAGATATACTCTGGCTTTAACGGGGTTGCTGGAGAGATAGGGCATTTTACTATCGACTTTTACGGAAGAGAATGCCCATGCGGACGTAGGGGATGTTGGGAAGCTTACGCATCTGTACCGGGGTTAATATTTACAACTAAGACGGCGATGAATCATTTCAGGGACAGTGTCATGTGGCAACTTGTTGGTTGGAATATAGATGCCGTTGGAGGAAGGACGGCATTCGAGGCGTCGCGCCAAGGGGATAATGCAGGAAAACGTGTAGTTGAAAGGTATATAAAGCACCTTGCGATAGGAATCATAAATCTGATAAATATCTTTGAACCCGAAATGCTTTGTATCGGGGGCGGGCTTTCAAATGAAGGAGAGTATCTGCTGGCTCCGCTTCGTGACGCAGTAGACAGGGAGAAATATACTGGGAAATCACCGGATGTTCCTCAGACCGTGATAAAGCGGGCAGAGCTTGGAAACGATGCCGGAATAATCGGTGCTGCGATGCTAGGGGTAACCCGTGGGTAACGGAGAGTTGCTATGAAGGTAAAGGACGCATTTGTTTTTTTCTGTGGTGAGGGATTTGTAAAGCGCGACATATACATTGAAAACGGTATATTTGTCGGTTCTGGTTTTGATGAAGATGTGATTGATGCAGAAGACCTGTATATGCTCCCCGGGCTGATAGACACTCATCTTCATGGCTGCGCTGGTGCAGATTTTTGCGATGGGATCCAAGAGGCTCTTCGGACAATGGCAGAATATCAGGCTGAAAATGGGATAACTACTATTTTACCTGCTGCAATGACACTGGATGATAAGACGCTTGCAAGAGCTTTTTCTGTTGCGGCGGAGTATGTCGGGACAGGAGCGGACATATATGGAATTAACATGGAGGGACCATATTTGTCATATGCGAAGCGAGGGGCGCAGAGCGGCAAATTTCTTCGATTGCCGGAAATGGAGCATTTTAATGAAATGCAGCGGGCAGCTCGGGGCAAAATTAAGCTGGTATCAGTGGCACCGGAGTTGAACGGAGCGATTGAATTTATTGAGCAGTGTGGAGTTAGGGTATCGATTGCGCATACAGAGGCCGATTATGAAACGACTGTAAAAGCGTTCGGTGCTGGTGCGAAAAATGTTACCCATCTCTTTAATGCCATGCCTCCGTTTCTGCACAGGGCTCCGGGGGTAATAGGGGCGGCGGCAGACTGTGAGGATATTACGGTGGAGCTTATATGCGAT
>CALXAZ010000043.1 GCA_944386395.1 uncultured Clostridia bacterium | reverse complement strand
CTTTTTATAAATCTGTAGACAGGAGAGCAATATGTCAGGATACCTCATGTTTCTTTATGCTGCTCTCACTGCACTATCTGTGTCGGTTTTTATAATTGCTGCTGTGTGCAGAAGAGAACGGTAAATTTAATTTAAAACAGACAGGCATGTGCCTGTCTGTTTTTCTTTATTTTTCTATTTCTTTTATAGAAATAAATCTCAGCTCATTAAGCGGAATCTTCATTTCATCGGCCACTATCGCCATTATCATAGCCGCCTGCTTGTCCGGCACACTATAAAGCTTGACCTCCCCAACAGAACCGGGAGCCGGAACCTTTGCCTGCACAACCGGTGCAACTGGTACAGCTGGCACAGCAACAACCGGTGCAGCTGCGGGAGCTTCACTCGTCTCAGCAGACTTTGCCATTGACTTGAGTACATTATTAAGTATAACAATAATTACCGCAAGTATAAGAAGCATCGCAAAAACTATTGCCATCCCAAGTACAGACTGCTTTAATGCTTCGCCGACTGTTATTCCCGCCTCCATATATACGTTCATACCATATCCCTCCAATAATATTTTGGCGAAATTTCCACCTTTGCTAGGCTACCACTCGTCGTTCTTTTTCGCAACAAAAAAATAAAAACGTTAGCGCTTTATTTATAGGATATGGCTTTTATTTAACGCAGTCTTTACATCATACGATTATCTCCACTGCCTCTCTTACATTTCTTATACAGACCTTTCTGCTTCCGTGTTCATACTCCCCATCAAGAGACCACGGCATAATTTCCTCAGTCTCAAGAACAATTTCAGATGCGCTCTTGAACGTGATTATTTGTTCGTTATAATTTTGACTGGTCAACGCATAAATCAGCTTGTGCAGCTCCGCCGGTTTTTTCAAGTTCCGTATTAGCATCACTTCAAAAAGTCCGTCACTGAAATCCACCACAGACTTATCCAGTTTTACAACACCACCTATCGACGTTGAGTTGCTTATTGCGCCAAATAGGTAATCCCCTTCTTCCACTGTACCATCCACAGTTATTGTTACATGGCATGGGTGAATATTTCCTATATCCTTTATCCCTTCAAGCAAATACGCAAGGTGACCCAGAACTTTTTTTAAAGATCTTGGCGCTTCATATGAGCTCTCTGTAAAAGCTCCAAAAGAAGCTACATAAGTAAAATATCTGCTATCGTTAAATTTTCCTACATCAAATTTTTTGGGAGTTCCTTCTAAAACACGTTTTGCTGCCAGCTGTACATCTTTCGGCAAGTTTATACTTGTAGCAAAATCATTGGTTGTCCCAGCTGGAATGTAGCCAATCACTGGTTTCTTATCCAGCGTCATAACCCCAGATACAACCTCGTTTAAAGTTCCATCTCCTCCACAGCAAACTACTATATCAAATTCTGATCCCAGTTGTTTCACAAATCTGGTCGCATCGCCCGCTGCACCGGTACACATTACCTCAGGTCTTTCACCACCGGCAGAGAGCCACCCGGCTATATCTTTTTCGTTAATTTTTGAATAAAGCCTTCCTGCGTTTGGATTGACTATCAAAAGAATTTTTCTCATATGCTCTCCCCATACTTTAAAATAAATGCAGCAGCGCATGCAATTGCTCGTCTCTCAGTCGTACATATCCCAATTCTATTTTAATTGTCTGATAAAATCTATCATTTGTCAAGAGTAACTGCTTCAATCCCCACTCATTGTTTTATATATCAGATACAATATTTATAATCCCGGCGGCTTAGCAATCAAAATTTAGTCTGTTTTCAATAAGGAACGGCAAAGCCGTTCCTTATTCCTCTACGTTTCTTAACCTATTTTCGGTTCATCCATAAGAAGTGGACTTATACCACCCTGTCCAATTAAATATAGTTCATGCAAGGCACGTGTTACAGCAACATATAAAAGCTTTGCCTCTGCGTCATTTGCACCGTAGTTTTCCTTGTTTGGCTCCCACAAGATAACTGCATCAAACTCAAGCCCCTTTGTTAGTGCTATTGGGAGAACCATTACCCCTTTTGAAAAGGTCGCGCTCTCAAAATTATTTTTTACAAGATCAACCTTTCCTTCCAATTCTCTTTGCACTTTAAGTGCCTCATCCTCTGTCCTGCATATAACTGCTACCGTATCGAAGCCACGCGAGCGTATCCCTTCTATTGCTTCGACAGTTTTTAATAAGCACTCCTCATTATTCTTTGCCTCGATTATCTCAACTTCCCTACCATGCCGGATAATTGGATCAATTTTATAAGTCTCAAAGCTGCATTTGCTGAGTATTCTTCCAGCATATTCCGAAATCTCTATGGTGTTTCGGTAGCTTTTTGCCAGTATATAAAACTTATCGTCCTCTCCATTATATACTTTACTACGCAGCTCTGCCCAGTCGTTCATTCCCGTATAATAGTTGATATTCTGCGATATATCGCCCATAACGGTAAACGTTGCTTCAGGGAGAAATTTTTTCAGAGCGTAAAACACGATCGCGCCAAAATCCTGTGCTTCATCGACCACCATGTGTTTTACGTTTTCATACTCTTTTGCGGGCTTGAGGCGTCTTTTTATATATGCCATCATACATAGGTCATACAAGTCAACAGCTCCAGAACTCACAGCTTCAATAAGCAACCCAAGCTCTGATTTGCCTATGCCAAGGCCGTGAGAATCGGTTTCCAGACTTTTTATAAATTCAATGTAGATTTCTATTAGAGACACTTTCTGGTTTGTCTTTCCAAAATAGTTTTTCAGCTTTTTTTGCCGTGCTCGTATGTTTTTACTTTCATCGCCATTCCTCTCCCCCTTATATTTGATGACAAACGCCAATCTTTCATTCATCATATCAATTTTTTCTTCAAGCGAGCGATTGCGATAATTTAAAATGTAATCACGTATCTCATCCGCTGTCATATATGTTTCGCCTTCGTACTCGACATCGCCCTGAGGTATTTTTTCCTTTTCATACAAATCCATATATTCCTCAAGGACACGCATATACGCAATTGAACCTTTAAATCCAATAAGTGCCCCGCTTTGTTCAGGCTTTTTTGCGCTCTTTTTAAGGATAAAATTTCTGTCGAGAAGATGCAGAAAAAATTCCTCGAGCGTCATCTGGTTTACTCCATGTACATCCAGATCCGGCAAAACTCCTGTAATATAGTTCAGCAACATTTTGTTACTTCCTATTATATAAAATTCCTGCGGTTTGAAGCGTTTTGCATAATTATACAAGATATATGAAATGCGGTGCATGGCAACAGTAGTCTTTCCGCTTCCGGCAACTCCTTGTACCAACACATTATGCCACGGCGTATCCCTTATTATATCATTTTGTTCCTTCTGGATGGTAGCAATGATCTCTCCAAGGACAATCTCTTTATTTTTCCCAAGGTATTTCAGTAAAAAATCATCATTTGCTATTACCTCGGTATCGTAATAGTCAACGAGCTTCCCTTCTTCGATCTCAAACGTCCGCTTGAGTTGCAAATCTATAGGTATTTTTCCTCCAGGAGCTGTATAACTGCTTTTCCCAAGATCGCTTTCATAATATACGCTCGATACCGGAGCCCGCCAATCTATAATCAATGCCCTTGAGTCATCTCCGCTTATTCCATGTTTTCCAATATATATCGAATAATCCCTGTTTTCCGACTCGTCAATGAAATCTACCCTTCCGAAATACGGCTTATCCTTTGCAAGAAGGTTTCGATTAAGCGTTTCACCTATCTGCTCCTGCATATCAAGACTTACCATCAAATCACTTATAAGCTCAGGATTACTAGAATGATAATGGTCATAAAGCTCCTTAGTGCGTGCATCTATATCGGCTTTCTTCACAACAAGCTTATCGATATTTTTTTGTATTTCTGTTTTGAATTCAGTCAGTTTTGATTCTTCTTTCTGCCATTCTGGGGTGTTTTTTTCTGCCATCGTCTACCTCCTTCACATGTCCCGAAGAATAAAGCTTAGCACTATCAGCATTATTCCATATACTATCAAAAAGCTACCTATTATCACTGCCACCATCGCTGTGCCCCAGGTGAAAGGATTAAATATTATAAGTGCGGCAAACGGTATTCTGAGCAGAGCATATCCAAACAAAAGTTGCCATTTTCCTCCCTCGCTTTTTATCCAATTTGCCGCAATTATATCCATGACCGATGTATAAAGAGTCCATACACCCCATACTACCGGAAACATCCCGGCAATAAAGTTTCTGCAAATCACAATAAGTGCCCCAATAGCACATTCGAAGATTCCCCTGTTAAGCTTTCCTCTGTCTTCTGGCTCATCTTTCGTCCTATCGATAAAATATAGCGCGGAATGCATGACTCCAACAGCCATTATTGTAAAACCTATCAAAAAAAGTATCCAATCAAGAGCCTTATTTGACAACACAATCACAAGCGAACCGAGTACTGCCATAACTGCTCCTGAAAATATTACCACCCACTTGGACTTGCTATAATGTATCATGCATTCACCGCCTTTCATGTTTATGGGAAATATAAAGGACACAGAAACTAATCCTGTGTCCTTGCGTGATTATTCGGTTACATAAGGAATAAGGGCAATGTGCCTTGCACGCTTGATAGCTACTGTCAGCTGCCGCTGATGCTCTGCACATACCCCCGTCATTCTGCGGGGGAGTATCTTTGAGCGCTCTGAAATAAATTTGCGGAGCCTTGCGACATCCTTGTAATCGATATGTTCTATCTTATCCGCACAAAATGTGCAGACCTTCCTGCGTTTACGACCACGCTGCGGCTTTTCGTATGCCATTTTTCTTAACTCCTCTCATTGTAATATCTCCGGCAAACCGGAGCAGACCGAAATTAGAACGGAAGCTCCTCGTCGTCATCACTTATTTCATCAAATCCAGACTCTGGCAGCCCGCTGCTATACGCCCCTGAGGACGCCCCCCCAAAGGACGGCTGCTGCCCATATGGGCTTCCTCCCTGCTGCGCATCAGCAAATCTTCCACTGCCTGCTTCGTCCCTTTTGCTCTCGCCAAACATAACCTCGTCTGCGACAACCTCTGTTGCATACCTGTTGTTTCCATCTCTGTCTTGATAGGAGCGGGTCTGGATAGAACCCACAACCACTATCATTTTGCCCTTTGTAAACCACTTCGATATAAACTCTGCGGTCGACCTCCAAGCAACACAGTTAATAAAATCTGTGGAAGTCTGCTGTTCATTTCTTGACCTATAATTTCTGTCCACAGCAACAGTAAACGATACAACCGGTATGTTTGACTGCGTATACCTAAGTTCTGGATCGCGGGTAAGCCTACCCATCAAAATAGCTTTATTAAGCATCTTATTTCCTCTTAATCGTTGCAGACGATTATCGAACGCATAATGCCATCGGTAATCTTATAGATACGATCAAGCTCTGCTGGAAAAGAAGGATCTGACGTAAAGTTAATAAGAACGTAGTATCCCTCTCTCTCATCGTCGATTGCATACGCAAGCCTACGCTTGCCCCACTCATCGACTTCTCCGATCTCCGCGTTCTGCTCGATAAGAGTCTTAAAACGCTCGACTATTGCCTTTGTGCTTTCCTCATCAAGTTTCGGGCTGACAATGAAAATAGTCTCATACTTGGATTTTACCTTTGCCATTCTGGCACCTCCTTCTGGACTTATGGCCTCCGGTCAAGCCGGAAGCAAGGATTTCTGCGGAAAGTACCGCAGACCATATTATTATACGTATGTAAATACAGCTTGTCAATACAAAACTGCATTTTTTAGGCTTTTTTGAGCTCTTCTGCCTTTTCGAGTATAAATGTCCTCATCCATTCCCCAACAAAAGGATTTTCAAGTGCCATATCTATAACAACCTCCAGGTATCCCCTCATATTACCTGAGTCGTACCGCTTTCCCTCAAAATCACATGCTAT
>CALXAZ010000042.1 GCA_944386395.1 uncultured Clostridia bacterium | reverse complement strand
GGACCAAATATATGATGGTATGAAGTTTTCATAAAAGGGGATGCGAACCGGATGGGAACCATGTGAGCCACCGGCCCAAAAGAGGGGGCATATAACTGGCCCGCTTGCGCTCCCAACTGAGCTATGGACCCATATGTGAGACTTTTCTGAGCGAATATTGAAACAAAGATGAAACTATAGAAATAATAAACTTAACATTTTCCATCTCGCTCAACAAAAGATATTATATCAAACTGCCCGGGCAAAGTAAAGTATATTTTTAAAAATATTCGGTTTTGAACTGTCTGTAATTTCTGCTTTTAGGGTTGTTTGCGGCGATTCATTAAAGCACGGGTTTACTCTGAATATAATAAAAATTATATTTACCACTGCTTGACAATGGAAAAAAATATGCTATAATAAATAATGTTGTCGGACACTTAGCTCAGCTGGTAGAGCATCTGCTTGACGTGCAGAGGGTCAGCGGTTCGATTCCGTTAGTGTCCACCAAATAAAACGCTAACCTTGGTACAACGGGTATCAGAGTTAGCGTTTTTTATGTTTAAACATCGTTGGTTGGGATTTTAATACAGACATGGTAATATCCTTTGCTTGTGTGTATTGCAAAAAATCGAGTTGAAGAAATGAGGATGAATGATGGCGATTTTAGTGCTTGGCGGTGCTGGATATATAGGCTCACACACTGTGCTTGAACTTTTGGAAGCCGGACGTGATGTTGTTGTAGCAGATAATCTAGAAACAGGGTTCAGGGCGGCTATACCGGATGGAGTACGTTTTTATGAGGGAAGCATATGTGATCGACAATTTCTTAATGAGCTTTTTGAAAATGAGAAAATAGACGGTGTTGTCCACTTTGCTGCGAATTCTCAGGTGGGAGAAAGCATGAAAAATCCACTGAAATACTACCAAAATAATCTTTATGGCACGATGATTCTTATGGAGAGTATGGTAAAATATAAGATAAATAAAATTGTATTTTCTTCTACCGCTGCCGTTTATGGTGAACCGGAGAGCATACCGGTGGAGGAGTGCGCACGGACAGAACCGACAAATTGCTATGGAGAGACAAAGCTCTCTGTGGAGAAAATGCTGAGATGGGTCTCGGAAGCACATGGATTGCATTTTGTAGTGTTAAGGTATTTCAATGCCTGTGGCGCACACCCAAGCGGAAGAATTGGCGAGGCGCACTACCCGGAAACGCATCTAATACCTCTTGTGATGCAGGTCGCAAACGGTCAGCGCGAGTCGATATCAGTGTTTGGGAATGATTATCCAACTCCGGATGGAACCTGTATACGTGATTATGTACATGTATGCGATCTTGCACAGGCGCATATACTGGCGCTTGAATGGATTGAAAGTGATAAGGGAAATGAAATTTTTAATCTTGGTAATGGTATTGGGTTTTCTGTAATGGAGGTTATTGATGAAATACGGCGTGTTACAGGACACCCTATCCCGGCAGTGCTGCACCACCGGCGTAGAGGTGATCCGGCACGACTGGTGGCTTCAGGGGTAAAGGCAAAAGATGAGTTGGCATGGGAACCGAAATATGAAGACCTTCATACTATAATTGAAACGGCATGGCAGTGGCACAAAAGCCATCCGAGAGGATATGGGAACAGATGAGCTTCCTATTAACTTTTAAGCAATAAAATTTTTAAAACCAGTGCCAGATATGTGATAAATATTGACGGATGGCATCACTGCTAGCCGTCATTTGTTTAGGGAATCGTACTATGTTAGAGATATTTGTGGATTAAGGGGTTCTCTAAATTGTGTAAAAAACATCGTTACAGTTTTAACTAGGTAAATACCAAAAATATGTAATAAACCCTCGATACTGAAAATAGATATATAAGTAAAGGGGGGATATATTGGTTAAGGATAAGAACATTGCTGTGGAAAATATTTTTCCGGAAGGGGCTTTTACAGAAGTAGAGCAAAAAAGACTGGCGGCAAGGGTGTCCACATTGCTGACAGCTTTTGAAAAATATAAAGAAGAAATGCTTCCGGATAGAGAAACTGATATAAAGCTTAAAGAGAGCACAGAGACGTAAACATTGATTTGCGTCTCTTTTTTACAATAGAAAGGAGAGCTATGAACGCGATTTATGCCAGGCAATCTGTCGACAAAAAGGATAGTATTTCTATAGAGACACAGATAGAACTGTGTACTAATGAGGTAAGCCCAGGTGAAGGGTATAAAGTATATTCAGACAGGGGGTATAGTGGAAGTAACATAAACAGACCGGGATTTCAGGAGCTTCTGGATGAGGTAAGGAGTGGGGGGATATCGCGTGTTATAGTGTACAGATTGGACAGGATAAGCCGCTCTCTGCTCGATTTTACAAGCTTGATAGAGCTTTTTGATAAATATGATACGGCGTTTGTTTCTACACAGGAGAAGTTTGATACAGGCAGCCCGATTGGAAGAGCAATGCTAAGCATAACAATGGTTTTTGCACAGCTGGAGAGAGAAACAATTCAGCAGCGCATAAAGGATAACTATTATAGCCGCGGGAGTAAAGGTATGTATCTGGGCGGTCCCGCTGCATTTGGTTTTGTAAAAACGGAGATGCAAACAGATAGAGGAAAGATAAAGCAGTTGGAGCCAGATCGGATAAAGAGCAGATACCTTTTAAGAATGTATGAGATGTATGGAATAAAAGGGCTAAGCCTGAGTGAGATTGCAAAAACTTTCAATGCGGAGAAGATACCGGCTCCATTGAATGGGATATGGGATGTAAATAGAGTAAGTAGGATACTTAGAAATCCGGTCAGCGTTCGGGCAAATATAGATGTGATGTGTTACTATAAGAGAAAGGGCTGTCAGATAAGCAACAGCTCAGATGAATTTACAGGGAGGAATGGTTGTTATCTATATGGAAAGCGTCCGTCGTCAGAGCGAAAATACGTAAATGTAGAAAATCATGTTCTTTCGCTGGCTCCTCACGAAGGAATTATTGAAGCGGAGCTGTTTCTTAAATGTCAGGAAAGGCTTGATAAAAACAAACAGATAGACAATAGAAACAGAGGGAAGAAAACGTGGCTCACTGGGCTTATAAAATGTGGAGAGTGTGGATACGCGCTGGTGCCAAAATCTAGCAATAAAGGTAGATATAGTTATCTTTGTTGTTCGGGCAGTGCTGTAGCCCATTGTCCAGTAAGCGGAAAAATTATGGATTTAAATGCTGCGGAAACTCTGGTTGAGCGAGAACTTTTCAAATACATAGAGAAATACAGCGATATATGTGTGAAAAACCCAAAAGTAGCATGTCAGGAGAATATAAAGGTAAAGATACGTATTTCTGAGCTTGAGGATGAATTAGATAAGCTTATAGATGTGTTTCTTAAACCTGGAAATTTGCAAGAGGGATAT
>CALXAZ010000041.1 GCA_944386395.1 uncultured Clostridia bacterium | reverse complement strand
TTGAAATTTTATTGAAATATAACTTGAAATCTGCTACAATATTTTGGACGAGATGATATTGCTCCGTGCTAAGGAAGGCAAGTGTTATCAGCCCCGATAACAAACTGATAACATTAGCCCATATGGGGAGGATAATATGGATACATCAAATAATCAAAAGCACCAAGAATACGACAGGGAATAATGTCTAAACAAAATTGATTGGGTCTTGGCGAGTTCGAGTGATGAAATGAGTGGTAAGAATCCAGTGTTTATGCTGGATTCAAACAAATTTGTTTAAGCACTGGCAACGATTTGGCAACATTCCGGATATCATTCACTGAATAACAGAGTACTTCAATAACAGAAAACCTTACTGATTTTCAGAAATGAAGCTGAAAGTCGGCAAGGTTTTTTGCATTTTGGAGGGAAGATAGTGTCAACAGGTTCTTAATTATACGGTATCAGCTGCTGACACTATGTATCAGCGGTCAGAGCCTGGACTATCTGCGGATGTTTGATTTAGCGTTGACTTAAACAAATAGCGGCGCTATAATTAAGTAATCACTAAAATAAAGGGGCGGCAGTATGGAACTTGACTGTATGTTAAAAGCATTGGGTGAGCCAATGCGTTTGAAAATATATCAAGCCCTCTTGGAAAGAAAGCATTGTGTGCGTTCTCTTTCTAAAAAGCTTGGTATCTCAGAATCTGCGGTTTCTCAGCACATGAAGGTGATGAAAGACGCAGGTTTGGTTTATGGAGAAAAATATGGATATCACACGCATTATCTTCCTTTGCAGGATGCTGTAGACTATCTTGCCGAACAGTTTGAATTGATGAAAACCGCATCCCTTACCGTTGATCGAGATATGACGGTCTGCCAATGCGAATACCGGAAGGAGGGCGAACAAGAATGAATATTTTGTTTGATTTGTTTCTTACTTTTGCAAAGATTGGCTTGTTTACATTTGGCGGCGGCTATGCCATGATTCCCATGATTGAAAACAACTGCGTGGAAAGAAAACAATGGATTACTCATGACGAAATGATGAATGTGACTGTCATTGCGGAGTCAACCCCCGGACCCATCGCCATTAACTGTGCGACCTACACCGGATATAAGAAAGCTGGATTTATTGGCGCACTTGTGGCAACCTTCGGCATTATCCTTCCGGCTTTCATTGTGATCTATTTGATTTCCATGTTTCTGGATAATTTCCTTGAATTTGTTATTATTGCAAATGCGTTTAAGGGCATTAAAATCGCTGTCGGTATTCTGATTCTGGATGCGGCGATTACGATGATTAAGAAAATGCACAAAAAGAAACTGACCAGAACGATCATGGTTTGTTCCTGTATTGCGATGTTGTGTATCAACATCTTTGCATGGAATTTTTCCTCCATCAGTTTGATGTTAATTGCCGCTGTTGTCAGCTTGACTATTTTTATGATCAATGACGCACCGGGGCAGAAAGGTGGTGCGAATAAGTGATTTATCTGGAGTTATTTCTTGGCTTTTTGAAAGTCGGGTGTTTTGCGTTTGGCGGTGCCTATGGAGCGATCCCTTTAATTCGTGATGTGGTGCTTTCATACGGCTGGCTCAGTGATGAAACGCTGACCTATATGATCGCCGTCAGTGAAAGCACACCGGGCCCGATCATGGTGAATGTGGCAACCTATGTAGGAAGCAGTCAGGCAGGACTGCTTGGCGCAATCGTAGCAACGCTGGCGGTTGTTCTTCCGTCGTTTATCATTATCCTGTTGGTAACGGCCTTTCTGAAAACTGCTTTGAAAAACAGATATGTTCAAGCGATTTTGCGTGGTCTGAAACCCTGTATTATCGGTATTGTTCTTGCAACCGGTATTTATATGGTCTTGGAAAACTGCTTTGGAGCGGTTTCAGCTGTAACGGCAGATGCACAAGCTATCGCCATTACTGCATTTTTGGCAGCATCGATGTTTGGATATAAGCGTTTGGTAAAGAAAAAGCTGTCGCCTATTCTTTTAATTGTAATATCCGCAATAGCGGGTATAGCAGTGTACGGAATATAGAATCAGGGACTGTGTTGGCTGTTTCATGGCGATTTAGCACCGCTGATAAGATTTTGATAAGCATCCGGCAGATGATTTAACAGGACGTTCTTTTCTGCTGTTCTGCTGTATAAAGCTCAATTCCCAGTTCCCTGAATTTTTCCATATCCTGCTTTTGGCGCTGGTGTGTGATAAAAGAATCAAATTTATCTATATCGTCATATTTTTCACAGGGGTAATTTTCACACTGGAAACCGTAGTCTACATTTTTTATGTTGCAGACTGCACCTTGCAAGAGAGCGGGATTGATTCCCCTCTCCCCCGCCGCAGCCGGGACAGTAATGATTCAGGTTCATGGGACATAGGCCGCAGTTTAGCCTGCATAAGGAAAAAGCGCTTTAAATATTTAACTTATGGATAAACAGCCGGGAATGTGGTAATATCAGAGGGCAAAGATAAAAACGCAGCGTAAGAGAAAAGCTTTTACAGAGCCGGAAGGTAGCCCGGCCGCACCGTATCTGTATGGTGTAAGTAACCCTCCCTCCTTAGGGTCGTCCATTCTTTGTTCATTACAATCATTTAAGGAGGACTTGTCATGGACAAAGTATCG
>CALXAZ010000040.1 GCA_944386395.1 uncultured Clostridia bacterium | reverse complement strand
ACACAATTTTGTTTTTTACCTTTGGTTTTCAGTTTACCTATTCCACGCTCTATCTCTCCATGGGAAAAGCATTGGGGGGTGGTTTCCTAAACATTTGCCGGCAAGGGATTATGTTTATGCCGGTCATCATAATTCTACCTGTAATCTTGGGACTAAACGGAGTGATATGGGCACAGGCGGTCGCAGACATTTTGACCACTCTTGTGACGATTGTATTTGCAGTTCATATTCACAAAGAATTACAAAAATCCATTAGGATGACGAAGCAACTTGAAGATTGATCACATGCACAGAGAGGATTTCAAAATGAAAATTTATGCGTCCGGGGAGGACTATCTGGAAACGATCCTTGTTCTCCAAAAGAAACTCGGTATGGTGCGTTCCGTAGATGTGGCCCGGCACATGGGAGTGTCAAAGCCAAGTGTATGTGTGGCAGTCAATACTCTAAAAGATGGCGGCTTTCTCACAATGGATGAGAACCATTTTCTCCACCTAACTAATGAGGGGCGGAAGGTTGCAGAAGAAATCTACGAGCGTCATTGCTTCTTTACCGAGCGGCTTATCGCTGCAGGTGTTGACCCAAAGACTGCGGAGGTCGATGCCTGCCGGATTGAGCACGCCATTAGCGATGAGAGCTTTTCAAAGCTCAAAGAATCTGTAAATAATGAAGACAAGGCAAGATAACATCAGCCTGCTACTTGCCGGAAAAGGTCAGTCTGCCTTGTGTGGATTGACCTTTTTCTATGTTATGGAAGTTTCAATATGGACGGTTCTTAAATGCTATTGTAGATGGATTCACCTTTACAAAAAATTTTTTTCAAATTATTTTTCAAAAACTTTCCGGTTTGCACCCCTGAGATGTGTTCTGGTTATGTGAGGAGGCGAAAAAGAACCAGCTCAAATCTGCAAAAAGGAGGGATGCGGCATGATGTCTCCCTCTGATGAAAAGCGGATCGTCGCCATGGTGGACTCTTTTACCAAGACGGTGGCCCGGAATTTCAGCAGAAATCTCAAACGGGCAAAGGCAAACCGGGAGAAGCATTTTTCCGATGAACCAATAGACTATCTTCTTGAACTTTTAAGCCACGACGACAAGTACCCGTCTGACCATTTTGTGCTTTATGCGGACGAGCTATCCTGCGTGGTTCACAGCGAAACTTTATATAAAGCACTTTGCTCCCTACCGGAGAAGCAGCAGAAGGTCTTACTCTTTGACTTCTGGGGAGCCCTCCCATAGGCGCGAACTTAAGCAAGCAGTCCTGGTAAAACTGCTGAATAAAACGCATCCTTTTGGTTTCTTCGCCACCGCTGTTTCTTTGATAAATACCGAATGTATTTTTTGTCTGTTAAATCTACAAAAAGACTCCATGACAGACACAAACTACTGATTACTTGTATAAATGAAATTTTGCATTCCTCATAAGTTGTATAGGATACTTGCCTTTTTTCCGTAAGAAAACGTTCTGCTTGAAATGCCTGACACTCCACGATCGTCCATAAGATAAGCCATAGCAGGGTTTCCGTCTCTGCATAGGCCTTACCACCTGCTTTTATCGTATGGATAGAGAAATTCTGTTTAAAACGTTTAAACAGCAGCTCCACTTGCCAGCGGCTTGTGTACAAGTGCAGGATTTCCTCTCCACAGTATCTTGCATCAAGAGATGTGATAACCACAACCCAGCCTGCGCAAAGCAGTGTTTGCGTTCCGATTCTGTATTGGTTTTTGCTGGCTTTTCTGATTTTTCGTTTCCTGGCCTGTGCTGCTTTGTCAACTGGGAGTTTATGGGCAATTACCCGCACAAAACCGTTTTCCTTCTTGTATTTGCACAAACCAAACAAATCGATCCATTCCATCTGTTTTTCTTCCGCTTCTTCCAACTTTGCTATTAGGGAAATTTTTGTCCCGTTCGCATCATACAGAAGGAAATTTTTCGGTGTGATGCGCAGGATCACGTCTGCCCCCTGGCTTTGGGCATAAATATAATTCTGCGCTATCCCATATCCAGCGTCCGCCAGAATCAGATCACCTGATCCCATGGAAAAATGCGTCAGGGATTCTGCGGTATGCTGGTCAGAAACCTTTACTTGTTTTATCCGGTTTTCGTTCAGAGAATAGCACAGGTGGATCCGTTGTTGTTCCTGTTGTTTCCCCTGCTGGCGAATTACGGATGTATCTACTAGGAGCACCTGTTTCACTCCTGCAAAACAAGAAGCGTCCACCGCAGGAAGCAGGGAAGAAAGCATCCCATGCAGTATTTTATGCAGAAATGGGGCAGCTTTGGAAAACTGTTTGCGCCAAGCAGTATCAGAAATTCTGGAAATTCCAAGCGTGCAGGCAGCAACTGCCAGGATACGGAAGGAAAAGTTTGAGCTAGCGTAGAGAAAAAGCATCCTTAGCAGATCCACTGCACAACTGATCCCACGTTTTCTTAGCAGGATGCCTGTGCTTTTTGCCATTTCATCCAGATTGGATGGCAGGTGGGAAAGAATTTTATTATCCCAGTTTTTAAAAACATCTTGTATAGAATCATTTAATATGGTAGAATCATTTTGTAAATTCATGACATTCCTCTCTTGGTCAATGTGTTTTAGCAAAATCATTTTACACCAAAATGGGGGGACTGTCATGAATTTTTTTCAGTTATTCATTTTGTTTTGTGCACTTTTCTCTTAAGTTCGCGCTTATGCGATGACGCCCTTGCCTTTGGCTGCACCCTTCCCACTGCCGGGCGGGTCAGGGACTTTCACCCTTTAGAACGTGTGCCCGCCGGGCACACAATAAAACTCGCATCAAGCATCCATATGCCTAATGCGAGTTTTAAAAATTAACTGTAAATCTCTTGAATTCAATCACTTAAAATACTATTGAAACTCTTTTCTTAATACTTCCTTTGGAGGTTCAATCTCATTTGCCAATGTATGTTCTGTCAGTTCCGATAAAATTTTAAATTTCTTATTGAGTATTGGTCTCATACAATTTGGAACATGTTCTTGATGCGCCCTATGAATTGCTACACATTCCTTACAATTACCATGATAACGGCAAGCTTTTTTACATGAACAGTGATCCTTATCTCTATATTCCTCTCTGAACTCCGACGCAAATTCTTCTTGTAATTTTAATCCCTCTGCTCGATTTCCTTTATGAAATTCCTGCATCGCTGCAATTTCCTTCGGATTATTCTCTATAATCATTCTTATCCTCCAATTTCAATTAATATTTCCTCTTGATACTTTGTTATTTTGCTCAATAAATCATCTCGATCAATTTGACTAAAATCTGTTGTATCCAAAATAATATGGGGTCCATTTGCCACAAAACTGTCCATACCTCTATTTATAATACCCGCCATAAACTTTTCATACGATGCAGGTAATATGTTATTGTTTCTTTTCTTCTCAGGATAGCAATCATTTACTATATGACCCCGATGTCTTTCTGGGCTATTATTTCTCTCCACAAAACGCTGATATATTTTCTTATAATCTCCAGTTAATGTAATAGTAATCGCTTTATAAGAATATTTTTCGAGAATTAAAAGCAGACCTTCTCTAGATATATTTTCAAAGTTATTTTCCAATATAAACGGCCATTGACATTTCATTAGCTGTTCCGCCATATAATACATAATATTCATA
>CALXAZ010000039.1 GCA_944386395.1 uncultured Clostridia bacterium | reverse complement strand
GACAGGCTAGCGTTCTAACCAACTGAACTACCGGGCCGTTGGCAGGGGCAGAAGGAATCGAACCCTCGACACTCGGTTTTGGAGACCGATGCTCTACCTGCTGAGCTATACCCCTACATTGCGTCGGCAAGTACCTACCGACGTTTTTATAGTATAATATATCGCTCGGATTTTGTCAATGCCTTTTTGCAAAAAGAAAGATATTATCCACTTTTCTCTACCCAAGATGTCCTTGACAATGTTTCCCAACAATTATATAATTTATATATAATTAATATGTATTAAATTTAATCAAAAAGGAGAAAACAAAATGAACGAAGCCATGAATAATCTTCTTACCCGCCGCAGCATCAGAAAATATAAAGCAGAGCAGATAACAGACGCAGAGCTCAATGCAGTTATCGAGGCTGGGCTCTACGCGCCAAGCGCAATGGGTAAACAAACTGCTATCATCGTAGCAGTCCAGGATGCAGATACTATCGCAAAGCTGCAAAAGATGAACGCTGCCGTTACCGGCAGACCCGATGGTACTCCTTTCTATGGAGCTCCCACAGTTCTCATAGTCCTGGCAGAAAACGGCGGAAGCGCCATACAGGATGGCAGCCTCTGCATGGGCAATCTTCTTAACGCGGCACATGCCCTTGGTCTTGGCTCATGCTGGATAAACCGCGCAAAAGAGGTTTTTGAAACAGAAGAAGGCAAGGCTCTTCTGAAAGAATGGGGCATCGAGGGAGATTACATCGGTATAGGTAACTGCATCCTTGGTTACCCCGATTGCGACGCTCCTACTCCTGCCGACCGCAAGCCAAACCGCGTCTACTATGTAAAATAATCAAAACTAGCACTTTTAAAACCGGCAGGGAAACCTGCCGGTTTTATCATTCATCTGGCTCTTATGCTTCCATGTAAGGCATCCTCAAAACAAGAACTTTGCTACTCCGCAGTCGTAGGCCTTACATGGCATATTCTCGCGGAACACAGTCCCGTCACCCAGCTTTCCCTCTCGAAGAGCTTTTGCTCCCTCCACAAGCTTCGGTATTATGCTGGGTAACACCGGCATCTCCCCGTGAGATGGCAACACTCTGTCAAACCTGTCACACAGCTTTTCCAGCTTTTCCATGCTGTATATGTATGCGTCTATGTTTCTCCCGGAACCAAACATGAATATTGCTCCGCTCTGTACACTGTCGCCAGAGATAAGCAGGCGGTTATCACTATCCAGCAGTGCTATCGACCCCGGCGTATGCCCCGGTATAGAAATCACTTCAAATTTTCTCGTACCAAGGTCAATTATCTCGCCTTCCCAGAGGGGTCTTAGCACAGAGCTGTCCCTCCCACCTGCGGCATAATAGTCAAACTCGCATGGGCTCATATACACCTCGTCAAACATCCCGTTGCAACCGAGATGATCCCCATCTGCATGGGTATTTACCAGAAAAATGGGCAGTTTTGTCAGCTTCTGCACAAATGCCTTTATGTCTCCCGTACCAAATCCCGTGTCGACAAGCATTGCCCTTCCGTCTCCTTCTATAAGAAAACAGCGGACGCCATTCTCCTCTATGCTCCAGAAACCCTCGTCAATTTTAATTGCCTCATATGATATCCTGTTTTCAGACATACCAAACCTCCAAGATTTTATATTTTTGCCTATTTTTATGATATCATGCACATATACGTGTGTCAACAATGTGGTGTCCGGTATCCTTTGCACGAAAGCATATGGCACATGTACCTGCTAAGAGAGGGGGACACATGTCCCCCTCTCTTCTTATCATCATTCAGTTTCTATAAGCCCGTAGCCTCCATCATTTCTGCGGTATACAACAGAGATGGTCTCGTCGTTTGAGGAGTCCGAAAATACATAAAATAGATGACCCAGCATATTCATTTGGAGTATAGCGTCCTCGGGGGTCATAGGTTTGAGCTGGAAATGCTTTTTGCGTATAATGTCAAGCTCATCCTCTGCCACGAGCTCATCTTCAAGCTCCGCAGGCGCATCAAATGCGCCCTGTCTCAGACGTTTTTCAAGCCTGGTTTTGTTTTTGTGTATCTGCCTTACCAGTATATCAACGGCCTTGTCAACCGTCCCGCCAAAGTCTGGCGCAGTCGTTACCGCGCGGAAAAGCATTGAACCATGCTTGATCGTTATCTCCGCACGTTTGCAGTCTTTCATCTCTTCATACAGGATATGTGCTTCGGAATCCTGCTTGAAATAACGTTCAAGCTTTGAGAGGCGTTTTTCTGCGTACGCTTTGTTTTTTTCTGTTATGTCTGCGCCGCGCTTTGTTCTGAACGTAAATGTCATGATCTAACCTCCTTCAATTTCCGTTAAATATCAGCACGTCCGCTTTTTCTGTGTCCGGGCTGTTATTTCATAGTTATTATAACATATGCCTTACGCAATTACTATACTTTCCCGGTATTTTGTCTGAAATTTACAAAATGTTTAAAAATAAATCGATATGGAGGTATATTATTCTTCGCTTTCATCCTCTTCCTTCATCTTCCTGAGCTCGTCGCCATATTCCTCTTTAAGCGCAATCCCGGGAGTGCCTATGCTGAGGTTTTCTCC
>CALXAZ010000038.1 GCA_944386395.1 uncultured Clostridia bacterium | reverse complement strand
CAAATACCTCTCCGGTCTGCGACTGTCCAGAGGTTATAAGCTATATCCGCAGTAAGGCTGAAGATCTCGCTCAAATAAATGTGCTCCCCATAGGCGCTGTAACAATTGGGCAAAAAGGTGAAAAGCTTGCGGATTTTGCTGCAATGCGCTCTGCCGGTGCCATCGCCTTTAGCGATGATGGTGTCCCAGTTATGTCGCGGGACATAATGCGCCGGGCTATGCTCGCCGCGGACAGGCTTGGTACCAAGGTGCTGTCCCACTGCGAAGATTTTAGCTTTGCGTCACCTTCTGATGCATCAAAATACTGGAAAGCCGGCAATGGCATCCCGGTAGAGACAGATGAAGAAGCAATGATCGCCCGGGATATATCCCTTTCCGAGGAGACCAACGCACCTATACACATCTGTCACGTCAGCACTCTAAATTCTGTCGAACTGATAAGAAGAGCAAAGAAATTGGGTCTACATGTCACATGTGAAACCGCTCCTCACTACTTTCTTTTGAACTCCAAAAAAATCGAGGAAAAGGGCACTTTTGCAAAAATGAATCCTCCTCTTCGTCCTGAAAGGGATCGGCTCGCCATAATAGACGCAGTGGTCTATGGCACTATCGATGCTATTATCACTGACCATGCCCCTCACTCCTTCGAGGAAAAAGCACGGGACTTTGCAAAAGCTCCAAACGGTATAGTCGGCTTTGAGACGTTGCTTTCAGGGGTACTCACAGCCTTTTACTCCACAGGTCTTATGCTGTTGCCTGCTCTGCTGGCAAAGCTGACACATATCCCCGCTGAAATAGTTAAAGCCAACGCAGGCAGAATCTCAATAGGCGGACGGGCAGATCTCGTGCTCTTTGATCCCTCCGAAAAGTGGACAGCCGACAATGAAAAATTTCTCTCAAAAAGCAAAAATTCTCCATTTGGAGGCTTTGAGTTTACCGGAAAAGTCAAATATACTATTTCTGCCGGAAATATAATTTATTCCGACGGAAAGACGAGTTTTTAGATTATATTTTAGTTTTGGAGGTAAAAAATGTCTATTGATTCGCTTCTTGACAAGATACGCAGAAAAAAAAATCCAAGCGTAGCCGGGCTCGATGCCCGTGTGGAGTATATACCACAGCAGATAATCGATAAAAATATCGCGCTCTATGGCAAAACATTAAAAGCAGCTGCTGAGTCTGTATATGATTTCAATACTGGTCTTATCGACGCTCTTTGCGATATAGTTCCAGCCGTAAAGCCACAATCTGCCTACTACGAGCTTCTCGGTCCCGATGGTGTCGCCGTATTAAAAAAGACGATAGACTATGCTCATTCCAAAGATATGTATGTCATCACCGATGCAAAACGCAACGACATTGGAGCTACTGCATCCGCATACGCGGAAGCATATTTTGGATCTGTATCCTTTGGAGGGGAAGAGCTTACTCCCTTTGGCACAGACGGGCTTACCGTCAACGCCTATCTCGGCTCTGACGGCATAAATCCATTTATAAAGTTCTGCAATGAACAGAACAAGAGCATATTCATTCTTGCCAAAACCTCCAACAAGTCATCCTACGAATTTCAGGAGCTTATTGTTGGCAGCCGATCAATATATCAAGTTATTGCCTCACAGATAGATCGTTGGGGAGCTGACTGCATTGGCAAATACGGATTTTCTAACGTAGGGGCAGTTGTCGGAGCAACACATCCCCGTCAGCTCAAGGAGCTGCGCGACATGTATCCAAAGATGTTTTTCCTTGTCCCGGGATACGGCGCCCAGGGGGGCGGAGCAGATGATGTTGCCTACGCATTCACTAGGGAAGGGCATGGTGCAATAGTAAATTCCTCCAGAGGCATCATGTGTGCCTGGCAAAAGAAGGGCGACGATGGAAGCCATTTTGCCGAAGCAGCGCGCGATGCTGCTATCGAAATGAAAAATGATCTCAGCAAGGTTGTAATAGTCGCATAAAAAGCTGGAGTTGCTCTGTTGTATGCCGAGCAGCTCCGCGCTTGCATAAAAGCAAAGTATCATATATCTGTTCACTTATAAACGGAGGTTCTCAAATATGTCAAGCGTCTATAATTGCCCCGTTATCTCATGTACGATGCTGAACTGTACATGCGCCGATATCAGGGTTTTTGCCCCTGAGATATGCGGGGAAGCTGTTCCCGGGCAATTCGTCCACATTAAATGCGACGGTCTTACTCTACGCCGTCCGATAAGCATCTGCGATGTCGACGGTGCCGTGCTACGGCTTATCGTAGATTCGCGCGGAAAGGGCACCGAATGGCTCGTATCGCGAAAAAAGGGAGACATACTCGATATTCTTGGTCCCCTCGGTCACGGTTTCGACTGCTCCGGAGAAAGTATCCTTGTCGTTGGCGGCGGTATAGGGGTTCCCCCTCTCCTCTATGCTGCCAAAAAAGCGTCTGACAGCTGCGCAGTGATAGGCTTCCGAAGCGAGGATCAGGCGATTCTTCTGGGGGATTTCAGCCAGGCATGCCGTGCTATCCACATCGCAACAGATGACGGAAGTCTCGGTCACAAAGGTTTCGTCGACCATCTTGCAAGATTAAAGCTGGAGTCAGAGCACTTTGACAGAGTTCTCGCGTGTGGACCCACTCCGATGCTCCGCTCAGTGGCAAAGGTCTGTGAAGAGATGAACGTTCCCCTCCAGGTCTCCCTTGAGGAGCGCATGGGATGCGGCGTCGGGGCATGTCTAGTGTGCGCATGCAAAACAAAAGCCGACAATGAAGAGGGATTTGTTCACAGCCATGTATGCAAAGACGGTCCCGTATTTGATGCAAATGAGGTGATCTGGGAATGACTGGCATTGATATGAAAGTAAATATTGCCGGAGTCGAGCTGAAGAATCCGGTTGCTGTTGCTTCCGGCACATTTGGGTTTGGTCACGAATATAATAATTTTTATAGCTTAAATGAGCTGGGAGCGATATGTGTAAAGGGTCTGACTGTAAAAAGGCGCGAGGGCAACCCTCCTCCGCGAATAGCGGAAACGCCAGCTGGCATCCTCAACAGTGTTGGTCTCCAAAACCCCGGGGTTGATTCTTTTATCGCAAATGATATGCCTTTTCTTCGTGAATTTGATATTAAAATAATTGCAAATATCTCAGGCAACACCATAGATGAATACTGCGAAATGGCAGAAAAAGTCTCAGCCGCCGGAGTGGATATGATAGAGCTGAACATATCATGCCCAAATGTGAAAGCCGGGGGTATGGCAGTTGGCACTTCATGCAATATGGCAGCAGAAGTGACCAGCGCAGTAAAATCCCACTCCTCAGTACCTCTAATGGTCAAGCTGTCCCCAAATGTTACCGACATCACTGAAATCGCAAAGTCTGTCGAGGACGCCGGAGCGGATGCGCTCAGCCTGATAAACACTATCCTCGGTATGCGTATAGACATTAAATCTCGCCGACCCATCATAAAAAATAACATGGGCGGTCTTTCCGGACCGGCTGTATTCCCGGTAGCGGTGAGGATGATATGGCAGGTTTCAAACGCAGTTAAACTGCCAATACTTGGTATGGGTGGGGTTTCAAGCGGAGAAGACGCCGTTGAAATGATGCTTGCCGGAGCCTCTGCCGTGGCTGTTGGTACTGCTTGCTTTGCTGATCCATTTGCACCCATAAAGGTGCGAGATGGGATAAACTCATACCTTGTCGAAAACTCAATACCCGCTGCTTCAAATCTTACTCACGGGGTGCTCCCATGGTAACAAAACTATACATAATCCGCCACGCAGCAGCTGAGGGAAATATTTTTCTGCGCTCCCATCGATGGTACAACGGCCTGATAACACAGAATGGAAGACGCCACATTGAGCGTCTGGAACAGCGTATGCGTTCCGAACGCATAGACCGTCTCTATGCAAGTGACCTTATACGCACTATGGATACTGCCGGAGCCGTCTCAAGGGCATGTTCTATTGAAATAATTAAAACACCGGGCTTGCGGGAAATAGACATGGGAGACTGGGATGACTGGTCATGGGGTAAATTTGCCCGCGAGTATCCCGATATGTATAAAACTGTATTTAACTACGCTGATTGGAGCTGTCCAAACGGCGATAGTATCCGTTCGCTTTATGAAAGAACAAACAATACAGTCGATCATCTGCTTGAATTAAACGAAGGCAAATCAATATGTATTGTTTCCCATTCAGTTGCAATACGGACAATAATGTGCCACCTTTATGGGCTTCCGGTGGAAAAGATCTATGATGTCCCCGCAGTTAACAATGCCTCTGTCAGCCTGTTCGAGTTTGAAGGCGGTGAATTTCGAGAGGTATATGTCAATGACTTTAGACACATAGAGGATCTACCGGTTGTCACTGCGAGGCGTCCTACCGGCTTTGAAGGTGATCTGCTTCTATGGTTCCGCGGGGTTGAAAGCGAAGATGACATTTCGCTTGTCGAAAATTTTTGGAGTGACGCCTGGAAAACTGTACACGGAAATCTAAGCCGCTATGACAGGCTATCTGCCTCATATGAGATAAAGCGCATATATTCTGCCGACAGGGATTCGGTGATATTAGGTATGCTGGGGGATAAAATTGCCGGCGTCGTCCTTTGCGACAGCTCAGCAGAGCACTCCGACAACAGCGGACACATAACCCTTTTTGCTCTCTCTCCAGAATTCCGGGGATATCACCTTGCGGTCCAGCTGTTGGGGCAGGCAGTGTCGTATTACCGTGCTCTTGGTAGGGATACACTCCGCTTGCGCGTCTCTGAAAAAAATACCCGTGCACTTAAATTTTACTCAGTAAATGATTTCCATATAACCAGCACCGATTTCCGCCCCGGAGATACACAATATATAATGAAGAGGAAAATATAACGGATGGAAAGAATAGACTTTCTCCCAATTTCAAAGGACGACCTGCTCGAGCGCGGATGGTACTACTATGATTTTTTACTCGTTACCGGCGATGCATATGTAGATCATCCCTCATTTGGAACCGCAATAATTGGTCGTCTGCTGGAGGCTGATGGGTTCCGCGTTGCTGTACTCGCTCAGCCCGATTTTCGCTCTACAAAGGATTTCCTCGATATTGGACGCCCAAGATATGCCGTAATGGTCTCTGGCGGCAATGTGGATTCGATGGTCTCAAATTACACCGCTGCACGTAGAAAGCGCAGTACCGACTATTATTCCCCCGGGCAAAAGGCAGGAAGGCGCCCTGACCGAGCCGCAATCGTGTATTCAAAGCTTGCCCGCCAGGCATACGGCAACATCCCCATAACAATAGGCGGGCTTGAGGCTTCGCTGCGACGCTTCGCCCATTACGACTACTGGTCTGATAGTGTGATGCGCTCAATTCTCGTTGACTCTGGAGCTGACATACTCTCATATGGGATGGGTGAGCGCTCAATGCGAGAGATTGCATCACATTTAAAAAAGGGCATCCCTATAGACAAGATGACAGGTATCCGAGGTACATGTTTTCTCACCCGGGATCTTGGTGACCTGAAATATCAATATGTCACATGTCCATCGTTTGAGGATGTCTCATCCGATAAATATTCAGAGGCCCTCGCTACCAGGATTCAATATGAAGAACAGGATCACATTCGCGGTCGGGCCGTCGTCCAGCAGCACGGGGACATCTATCTTGTGCAAAATCCCCCCTCAATCCCTATAGACACAAAAGAATTTGACCGTGTATATGAGCTTCCCTATATGCGCGAACCCCATCCGGTATACAATTCCATGGGAGGAGTTCCAAGCATTGAGGAAGTA
>CALXAZ010000037.1 GCA_944386395.1 uncultured Clostridia bacterium | reverse complement strand
TCATTTACACTACCTCTATACCAGCTAAAAAAAAAAAAAAAATGCTTGGTGTGATGATACAATCACATTTGGAAATGATAACAGAAGCATAAGTTCGTCGTCGGTTATAACCTCTTCCGAAAAATCTTCAAAAAAATATTTTTCCTCTTCTTCGTATACGTCTAGCCCCGCCCCGGCAATTTTTTTCATTTTAAGACCATCTATCAGTGCAGTAGTGTCTATGAGAGCGCCGCGGGATGTGTTGATTATATAAACACCATCTTTCATACGTTGTATACGTTGTTTATTAATGATATGGTGGGTGTCAGAAGTGAGGGGACAATGGAGAGATATTACGTCAGAGCTTGAGATAAGCCTGTCGAGAGTAGTATACTCGATCCCAGAAGATACGTCTGGATAAGGATCATATGCAATGACTTTCATATTAAAGCCGCGGCAAATTCCGGCAAATAGCCGCCCAATTTTGCCTGTACCGATTATACCTGCGGTGCGTCCGCTTAGGTTTACTCCGATCAAACCGTTTATATTAAAATTTCCGTTTCTTGTACGACCAACTGCACGCGGAATTTTTCTGTTTACGGCCAGAAGAAGAGCGGCAGCATACTCGGATATTGCGCTGGGAGAGTATGATGGGACACGCACAACATGTATCTTTCCGTATGCAGCGCTAAAGTCGATGTTATTGTAACCTGAACATCGCAGGGCAATAAGCTTGACTCCGTTGTTTGCAAGAATGTCGATAACAGCACTGTTGGCAGTATCATTTACAAAGATACACACGGCGTCGTATCCACGTGCCAGGATAGCGGTATCCTCCGAAAGTTTGTAGTCAAAAAATTTTACTTCGTGACCATGCTCGCGGCAAATCCCGTCAAACCAGTGAATATCGTATGGCTTGGTATCAAAAAAAGCAATTTTCATAAACAAATCCTCCGTTTTACTATTTTGCGTAAAACAGAGGATTATATGTGCAGATGTTTAAAAACTTAAAAATCAGGTGGTGTATATTTTTTTTCAGTTACAATTATGCGGTATATTATACCAGCACATATAAGAGTGCAAAAAATAAGGAATCCATAAAGGAAAAATAGGTTAGTAATAACCCCTACCTGGAAGAGCGCGGGGGCAAAGTCGATAAAAGCGTGCAAGAAGATAGCACACGGAAAAAGATAAATATATTCAGGTCTTTCTATTGACCGCCAAACAAGCATCGACAAAGAAATGTGTATAACCATAGTAAGCAGACGCTCAAATCCAGCAAGTAAAATGGTAGGGACGGTAATCTCAGATATCGCTGAGAGGATTATATCTGATTGAGCACCGGCAAACAGAGACAAATTTCCTGTATTATTTGCAATAGAAATTGCTGCGTAGACCAGAAAATTTAGCCCAACTACCATCATTGCCTCAAATCCGCCGTGACCAATACCGTAAGAGAGGACCGTAGACAATCCTGTATATTTTTTCCGTATTAGCTTAAAAGCGATAAAACGACCTGACTCCTCGAATATTCCGGCAGAAAACCCGGCGTATATCATAAATAATACAGGATTTGCTATCAAAGACCGGTATGTAGAGGAATCGGGTGACAGCAAAACAGAGTGCATTGTCTGTTCAAGAAAAAGAGCGAACAGGAGGAATACCGCAGCCCCAGTAAGCAAAGGGACAAATTTGAGGTTGAACCGTTTCCTTAGCAGAAAGAATAACAGTATCGGACCAAAAACACAAAATAGACCGAGAAAAAGCATTGCAGCAATATTTACCACAGAGATAGTCGTATCCATGAGTTACCCTCCGTTCCGCAAATACTTGGATATAAGATAGTTCATCTTGCGGTTATATTCATCGTCGACAGAGTGCTCTCCCGAAAGCAGCTTCTCCATTGCCATGCGCGCACCAAGAGAAAAGGGAGTTGTACATATAAAAGAGGGAACAAATCTCTTTATTTTTGTAGTGTTAAATATAACACTTTCTGCCTTATCCCCAAGAAGAGGACCGCGATATTCGGGACAAACTGAACCAATAAAATCCGAAGGAATATGTATCAAATTTGGCTCCACACCAAGTATTTTCGCCTGTATGGACATTATATTATCCCATGTTAGTGCCTCGTCTGATGTAATATGGAAAGCGTGACCAATGGTGGAAAAATTTCCAAGTAGCCCAACAAAAGCCTTGGCAAAGTCGGTATTATGTGTCACAGTCCACAGAGATTTGCCATCGCCGTGAACAACAGTTGCTTTACCAGATAGCATGCGCTCTGCATATGTATAATATGTCCTTGCTCCTGACAGAGGGACAAGCATTTTTGCGTCCCCATATGTGTGTGATGGGCGTACTACTGTTGCAGGAAATCCGTCGTTTTCATAGTGAGAGAATAGAGCTGACTCACTGTCTGCTTTCTGCTGCGCATAATCCCAAAATGGATTTCCAAGAGGGGTAGACTCATCAATGTAATAATTTTGCAGCGGTTTTTTTTTTGCATAGGCAGAGGAAATAAATATATATTGCCTTGTTCTGTTGCTGAAGATAGAAAAATCACGTTCGATCTCTGCCGGGGTATACGCTATCCAGTTTACTACTGCGTCAAATTCCAACCCCCGGACAGAGGATATCACGCCGTCTGTGTCGTTGATGTCTGAGATAATGTATCGGGCGCCCTTTTCTTCAAAGTTCCTTTTTGAACCACGGTTAAGCAAAAATACTTCATAACCTTGCAGGAGGGCAAGCTC
>CALXAZ010000036.1 GCA_944386395.1 uncultured Clostridia bacterium | reverse complement strand
TTTAACTTTTTCGGTGTGCTTGTGATGACCCTTATAAATTCTAAGGTCGCCATGACGATATATAACATGGTAGATTTCGGAGGAGACACTGGGGATGCATCTGTGGCTCTCTGCGCGGCTCTGTTTGCCATAGTTGTTTGGGCAACGGCTGCGTGGCGCTTCGGCATACCAACAAGCGAGAGCCATGCCCTTATTGCCGGTCTTTCGGGCGCGGCAATAGCTCTACATAACAGCTTCTCCGGCATCAATCCCATGGAATGGGCAAAGGTGCTCTATGGGCTTGCCCTCTCTACAGTCCTGGGATTTGTAACCGGCTTCGCTGCGGCAAGACTGACCGAGCTTATCTGCCGCAGGATGGACAGGTCCAAAACGCTGCCATTTTTCAAAAATGCTCAGATATTCGCCGGAGGTGCAATGGCGTTTATGCACGGGGCCCAGGACGGGCAAAAATTTATGAGCGTATTCTTGCTTGGTATATTTCTTGCAAGCGGTCAGGGCGAAATATCCAACTTTGAAATACCGGTGTGGCTGATGCTCCTCTGCTCCATTGTAATGGCTCTTGGTACATCTATAGGAGGATACCGTATCATTAAATCTGTAGGCATGGATATGGTAAAGCTCCAGACCTATCAGGGCTTTGCTGCCGATATGGGCGCTGCTGGATGCCTGCTGCTATCCTCCCTTACCGGCATACCGGTAAGCACTACTCATACAAAGACAACCGCGATAATGGGTGTTGGCGCCTCAAAACGGATTTCAGCAGTAAACTGGAGCGTAGTCAAAGAGATGGTTCTGACATGGGTGTTAACCTTTCCCGGGTGCGGGCTTCTGGGCTTTATAATGGCGCGTCTTTTTATGCTGATATTTTAAGAGAGGGGTATATGCAATATGGGAAAACTTTTTAAGAAGGACGACTTTGACTACTTCGAATATTTTCACTCCGCTGCCGTCTCTGCTACAAAGGCAGGCGAGCTTCTCCAGAATTGCGTAAGCTCGTTTAACCCATCCCTGGTCGGTGAATGGATGCAGCAGATGCACAGCATTGAAAACAGCGCTGACACAGCAAAGCATCAGATGATAGAGCGTCTCGCCCATGAATTTATGACCCCAATAGAGCGTGAGGACATAATCCTTCTTGCCCAGGATCTCGACAATGTAGTCGATTCGATAGACGAAGTCCTTCGCAGGATGTATATGTTTCATATGAAAGCCATACGTCCCGAGGCTTTAAAGTTTGCCGAACTTATTTGCAAATGCTGCAAGGTTCTCGAGTTGGTTCTCACCGAGTTCCATAACTTCAAAAGCTCAAAGACGATATATAAGAGCCTTATCGAAGTAAACTCGCTTGAAAGCGATGGCGATGTTCTGTACTCAGAGTCTGTAAGGGAGCTGTTTTCGGGCAGTGCCAGCGCCCGTGATGAGCTGATATGGTTAAATATTTTTGAAGAATTTGAAGAATGTCTAGACTCGTGCGAGGATGTTGCAGACACTCTTGAAAGTATAATTATAAAAAATACATGAAAAAGCTCCGGGATACCCCGGAGCTTTTTTGCGGCATCTGATGCCATGCTGCTGATATGTCACAGATAAAAGTGATGGTTGCCTATCTTAGTATAAAATTTGCGTGTCTCCATTATCCAGAAGTTTGTAGAGATTGCAGGATTGAGGAAAAACAGGCTTTCTCCCGCAACCGAGGCACCATCGAGACAGAGCTTTGCCGCAAGCACGCTCTCTGCTGTCGGCGTGTTATATATTGTCCCGTTCGCCACCGGCTGGAACTGCACTCCCCACTTTCTATCAAAGATAACTCCGTATATCGTATTTGGATACTCCTTGCTTGCCACGCGGTTCAAAATGACATTTCCAACTGCGATCTTGCCCTTCAGCGGTTCTCCTGCACTCTCCGCATTTATGATGCGCGAAAGCCAGTACACAGAATCGCTGTCATAATATTTATCGCCTGAGGTTATCGTTCCGCTTCCACGTGTTACTGTAACACTTTTAGAATTAGCATCCCAATATACTTCGGCGCCAAATGCCTTGGCAAGTACCCTCACCGGCACAAGCACGGACCCATTTACCAGCTTTATTCCATCGTCCGCATACAGCATTCTTCCATTTGCTTGTATGTAATAGTCACCTGGCTTCGCCGTTATCGTCAGCGAAGGCGTTTTTACTATCGCCGTCCGGTTTTCCCAGGATACCTTCGCACCCGGATACAGTTTCTCGCTTACCGCTCGTATCTGTACATATGTTGTAGAATTATAAAGTACCGCTGCCCCGCTGACACGCTCTCCTCCAACTGATAGCGAGAGAGCTGCCGCAGGAGGAGCCATCGCCGCAAATATCAGCAGCACAAGCATTACTGCCATAACTGTTGAGAACTTTTTCATTTATTCTTACCTCCCGCGCATAATTCTAACTTATGCAGGCAGATAAGTCTATCCACAATATATTCCTACCGTTTTTTGCAACTTTTTTGCAAAATTATCTTTTATTAAAAAGTATTCCCCAAATAAATATTTCCCGAAATATTGACAAATCTCCTGTTTTCTGATAAGATAGACAAACTTATGAGGGAGTAGTTGGCGGCTCTGCCGCGGCAAGTCAACATACTGGCGAAAGCCTGGCTTGCCTTAAATAACAAGACTCATGGCGTGGCGTAGCCGTGCCTGAGTGTCAAAATCAGGTGTGTTTGCGCATCTGATTTTTATTTGGAGGAAGAAAAATGGGAACAATTGAACTTTTGCTTCTGGCAGTTGGGCTGGCAATGGACGCATTTGCTGTGTCGATATGCAAGGGGCTTGCCCTCGAGAAGATCACCCCCAAAAAAGCTATAATAGTAGGCATATGGTTTGGCGGGTTTCAGGCGCTTATGCCTCTGATAGGCTATTTTCTGGGAGCCAGCTTCTCAAGCTACATAACTCAGTTTGACCACTGGATTGCCTTTATCCTGCTCAGTCTGATAGGCGGGAGCATGATAAAGGAGGCTCTCTCCGGTGACGAGGAAAAAGCAAACGGTTCGCTTGCTTTTAAGGTCATGCTGGTGCTCGCTGTGGCAACAAGCATAGACGCGCTCGCAATCGGAATAACCTTTGCATTTCTCCCGGTAAATGTAGCGCTTGCCGTTTCAGCAATAGGTATTATCACCTTTGTGATGTCGATGATCGGCGTGAAGATAGGCAGCGTGTTTGGATGTAAGTGGAAAAGCAAGGCAGAGCTTGCAGGAGGAATTATTCTTATACTTTTGGGATGTAAGATACTTCTCGAGCACCTAGGCATCCTGGGATAAGGGCTGCCTCATCTCAGCCCATGTCTGCTCACCCATCTCGCACCATAAAAACCAATAGAATACTCAGCTTCGCCATATAAAGATGGGCAGGAAATTCCTGCCCATCTTTATATTCAATTTTCTGCCCCACAAGCAGCGCTCTTTTCCCGTAAGCAATAGCTCCATCCCGTACATATCTTGCAAAATGCTCACAAATCCTTATATTCCTGCTCTACCCACAGGCTTTTCCGCCTTTTCAGTATGGCTTTTGGTATATTTCAGCCATTTCACAAAGCCATAGCATGTATTTACAAGCATAGCAGCCACGGTAATAAGCATTATGTAGCTGCCTGAGATAACATAGAGAATTGTATAGAGCACAAGCGTTGTAAACCAGGCGTACCACTGCTCGTTATACCTCAGAAGCAGGAGGATACCGTTTGCCATACCACAGGCGCATGCCAGCGCCTCAAGATATGAATCCTCTGCCCCAGGAATCATACCGATGAAATATCCCACAGTAATACTGAACACAGCTATAGCAAGTATCACAAGCACATCCTGCTTCCAAGAGAGCCTCTTGACAACAGTTAGCTCCTCGCGCTCTTCATCCTGATGCCGGCTCCACCTTAAAAAACTTATAATATCTATCGGCACCCAGAAAATCATTGTGATTATCGCTATGCTATACCATCCTAAAGAGATACAGAGCACAAATTCCGGTATCTCAATAAACAGGATATCAACAACAAAGTTCATCTTGCTCTGCTTTGCAATCAGCAACTCACACACCGGATTTGCAAGCACCGCAATAACCGAGCAGACGACTACAAAGCTATTTGACATATCGTCCAGCATCATATCCGGCATAAACACCGTGAATGCTACTGTCAACACTATAACAGATACCAGGTAGCATATCTGGTATGGCGTGAAAGACCTAATGAGCTCTTTTATGTTAAACGATATCTTCATAACATACCTCTTTTATGTAATTTTGTAGCCTTGGGAATGCCCGCAGGCAATTTTTGTAGTATATATCTTCAAAATCTTCCTTATTAAATATTTTTGCGATAGTATAGTCGTACTCATCAAGCTGCGCAAGGTTGATAGGCGGGCAAAAATCTGTACCATATAGTATCTTTTTGCTCGTGCCCTGACGCGAGCAGATAGCCTCGCCAAATATCGATACAGCCCTATCTATGTCAGCTGCCTCCTTGGTACCTGTCTCGTATGCCCCTGAAAAGTCGGTAAACATGTTGTCATGTTCCGAAACTATGCGGATACACTCGGTAAACCTGGGGTCATCCATATGCGCCACTATAAAGTTTACATCTGGAAACTCCTCCGCTACCTCTGCAATATACTTTGCCGACGACCCCTCTATGTCGTTATCAGACGGGAGTATCAGCGAACAAAGCCCTGTGTGGAATGTCACCGACAGTCGATGCCGCGATGCAAACTCATATATTGGACGGAGTGGAGGACTGTTTGCCTTTCCGCGCTGATAGCTGAGATAGATTTTGAGTCCGACAGTTTTACTGGTCTCTATGTTTTTCTCTATCTCTGCAAGCTGTGGTTCCACCGGTATAGAAATATCTATACACGGGCTGAGAAACAGCCTTTCATCACTCAGTACAGTGGATATGCAGTCTGGATTTTTCATTATACTCTCTGGAAGTTGCATAACTATCGCGTATCCCGAGGTTCTGGAAAAATATTCGTCCCTGATATCACTGCTGATGATGTGGGTATGGCAGTCGATTTTAGGAAATCCTGTTGCCTCCATCCTTTAAAGTTGCCTCCATCCTTTAAAATTTGAGCCCGGCTCTGCGTATCAACCTTTTGGCAAAGCTTTCCCTGGCTTCTCGGGCTCTCAAATGCACATTTTACCATACTACCTCACTCTTTGCAACAGTGCTCCATCCCCACGTTTAAACGCCCGCACTACCCACCTACTGCCCTGCCATACTTGCTCACCCTTTGAGACTGTGCTATTATGACTAATGTATATACGATGTACATACCTGTGTTATAAGTCTATTAACTAAAGGAGAATGAAAAATGCCTATCAGCGGGATTGAACAGCCACAAATTATCGATATTGACGGCAATCTTCGTCTGCGGAAATATTCGGACGACTGCGCATTTGCACTAGCCTGGTATCAGGATGAGGAAACCTTGCTTCTTGTGGATGGAGCGATTTCTCCTTATACTGAGGAGCGCATGTACAGGATGTATCATTATTTGCGGGAGCGCGGGGAAGTCTATTTTATCGAACACAGGGCGCCAGGCGATACCTCTTATACCCCCATTGGCGACGTCACATTTTGGCAGAACGATATGCCTATTGTTATTGGTGAAAAGTCGCTCCGCGGACAAGGTATTGGTAAAAAGGTGATTAACGCCCTGATTCAAAGGGCTAAGGATCTCGGCTTTACCTATCTGAAGGTTGCCGAAATATACAACTATAATATAGCATCTCAAAAGCTATTTGAAAGCTGCGGATTTAAAGTCGTGCAAAAAACTGACAAGGGACACAGCTTTGAGCTTTTGTTGTGACAGGGCAAAAAAGGTCTTACCGATTTTTAAAAATCGGTAAGACCTTTTTTATTTTTCTCTTTCGCCAGCTCCAATGCATTTTACCAAACGCCGCTTTTCCAAGCGCACAAAGCAGAAAAATTACCTCCACATTTGCCGTTTTACGGAGCATATATTTCCAAAAGACTATTCCCATGCATTATGTTTTCTAATAGCTCTGCCCAGCGTATAGAATTACGCTTTAATGGTAAAATAGGGATATTACTTTTTTAACGGAGGTTATTCTAATGATGGAATATAAATTGACATCCGAACAGATTGATACGTATCTGCAACATTTGCACGCAGAGGAACACAGCCCCAGCACAGTAAAAAAATATCTGCACGACATAAGTGCATTTGATAACTGGCTAAATGGCAGAGCCTGCTCCAGAGAAACTGTAATAGCCTGGAAGGCGTATTTACAGGAGCTGGGATATGCGGCTGTGACCATCAACTCCATGCTGTCAGCGCTCAATAGCCTGTTTAGCTTTTTAGGATGGGAAGATTGCAGGGTAAAATTTTTAAAAATTCAACGGCAGATTTTTCGTGACTCCTGCCGTGAACTGACGCGCAACGAATATAACCGGCTGCTTTCTGCTGCTCAAAAGCTGGGGCGCGAACGGTTGCTCCTTCTCATGGAGACGATATGTGCAACTGGTATACGCGTATCTGAGGTGCAGTATATCACCGTTGAAGCAGCCCGGAGCGGTCGCACAGATATCTCTCTAAAGGGAAAAATACGCACCATACTTCTTCCCAGCAAACTTTGCCACAAATTACTGAAATATTCTAAAAAGCAAAAAATCGCTTCGGGTGCAGTCTTTCGCACCAAAAGCGGAAAAGTAGTCAGCCGCCGACAAATATGGGCTGAACTGAAATGCCTGTGCGGACATGCCGGAGTAGATCAGAAAAAAGTATTTCCACATAACCTTCGGCATCTGTTTGCTACACTTTTTTACAAAGCGTGTAAGGACATTGTGCGTCTGGCTGAT